>JBEGNB010000188.1:0-6006 GCA_041182785.1 Bacteroidota bacterium | reverse complement strand
AGCCCGTGGCGGGCTGCCTGAGCTTCTTTTTCTTCCCATTTGATGGAAAGAGAACCATACCTGTCGAGCAGGATAAAATAGTATGTTTCCACCGAGGAGACGACTGGTTTCCCATCGAGGGTAGCTGGCTGCCAGCGAGGCATTCTGGCGGCGGCCTCCACTGCCTGTTTGTCGAGATCGGGAGTGAGCGATTTCAGTACTGTAATATTACTGATACGGCCCTCCTCATCCACATCGAAGCGCAAGAGTCCTTCACCTTCCGGCGGATTCACCCTGAATTTGTATGACGGAGCGAAATTCCTGTCCCAGTACAGCGAAAACGCCCGTTCGCCCCCCGGGAAACTGGCTCTGGTGAAGGACGAAGTGTCGGTTTGTGCCGATAACTGGCTGGCAAAAAAACAGAGCAATGGCAGCAGGACGGCAATTATCGGGATGAGTTTGTTTCTCATAAGTATGGCTGAATCAGCTGCAAAGTTACCACTGTAGCCTCAAAGTTGTGGTGAAACAAATGAACTGATTCAGACGTTATACCGTTTACTTTGCCGATATGATAACAGTACAGGACATTACATCATTCCTCGAAAGTGTGGCTCCCCCCCACCTGCAGGAGTCTTACGACAATTCGGGACTTATTGTGGGCAGTCCCGACGACACCGTCACGGGTATTCTTTTCTGCCTCGACTCTACGGAAGATATCATTGAAGAGGCCGTCAGGCGGAACTGCAACATGGTGGTTGCGCATCATCCGATCGTTTTCCGCGGATTAAAACGCTTCAATGGCAGCAGCTATGTGGAACGTACCGTAATCAGGGCAATCAGAGAGAGGGTGGCTGTCTATGCTATTCATACCAACCTCGACAATGTGTATTTCAGGGGAGTCAACTCAAAGATTGCCGAAAAACTGGGATTGACAGAGACAGAGATACTGCTTCCGAAGCCCGGACAGTACCAGACGGGAGCAGGGCTTACAGGTTATTTGAGTGCGCCCATGACCGAAACCGACTTTCTCCATCACGTGAAAAATGCCATGAATACACCGTGCGTACGGCACACCCGATTGTCGGGCAGGAGTGTGAACAGAGTGGCCGTGTGCGGCGGGGCAGGCAGTTTCCTGCTTGCCGATGCAATCCGGGCCGGAGCTGACGCGTTCGTCAGTGCCGACTTCAAGTACCACGAGTTTTTTGATGCGGAAGACAAGCTGATTATCGCAGACATTGGTCATTTTGAAAGCGAACAATACACAATTCAGCTTTTATTCGATATAATTCGCGAAAAATACCCTACCTTCGCCCTCCATTTGACAGAGGTACGTACCAATCCGGTGTATTACCTTTGATTATCAGCCATTTAGCTCGTTAAGGGCATCCAAATACTTCTTACAACACACCATCTCAAGCATGTCAGTAGAAATATCCATTGCCGACAAACTCACCAGACTGTGGAATCTGCAGCAGATTGATTCGCAGATAGATGAGCTCCAGATTCTGAAAGGCGAACTCCCTATGGAGGTTGCCGACCTCGAAGATGAAGTGGCTGGCCTCGACACTCGTATCAAGAAACTGAAAGTGTCTTTCAAGGAAAGCGAGCAGGATATTGCCAAGATGCAAACTACTGCCAAAGAGGCCGATGCAAACATCAAAAGGTACCAGAAGCAGCTGGAGGAGGTGAAAAATAACCGCGAGTATGAGGCGCTCCAGAAGGAAATTGAACTGGCCAAGCTGGATATCCAGCTCTCGGAAAAACGTGTGCGTGAAGCCAAAGCGGCACTCGACAGCAAAAAAGAAACGCTGAATATTGCAGAGGCCAAGTTTGAGGCCAAGCAAAAAGAACTGGAAGCCAAGAAAATTGAACTCCAGAGCATTATTGAAAAAACCGAGGCCGAAGAGTCCAGGCTCCGCACCCATAGCGAAAAAGCTCGCCAGGGTATCGAAGAGCGACTCCTGAATGCCTATGATAAAACGCGTCGCACGTACCGCAACGGTATCGCAGTTGCTACGGTTGACCGTAACTCATGCGGAGGCTGCTTCAATCGGGTACCACCGCAGATCAAACTGGAAATCGGCGTACACAAGCGTATCATCGCCTGTGAACACTGCGGAAGGGTTCTGGTTGACCATACTATCGCCCATCCTGAAAGTGTAGAAGCATAATTCAGATTTTGGCACAGTTTTAGCTGTAAAATTTCCGTCGGGTGTTTATTCCGGCGGAAATTTTTTTTTGCAACGGCCTGAATCGGGTTTTGAAGCCAACTGGATATTTGTCGCTCCGGTTGCCCGGTTTCTGTGCTTTTTAATTTGTTTTCTTTAATAACTTTCAAACATGAAGCCTGTCATCCCAATGAGGTTTCGACCGATTTGTCTAATCATCGCCATCCTTGCACTAACCACTTCTGTCTCTACAGGACAGAACTATGTGGTTTTTGACTCCATTGATCAGTTGCAATCCTATATTGAACGGGAAAAAGACGCAACTGTGGTCATTAATTTCTGGGCTACCTGGTGCAAGCCCTGTGTGGAGGAACTTCCCATTTTCGAGGAATTGAACAAAATGTATGACGATCAGGATCTAAAGGTAATTCTGGTCAGTCTGGACTTCAAAAGTCAGCTTGAGCGCAAGTTCGTACCCTTTCTGAAAAGCAGGTCGCTTGAATCAGAAGTAGTACTTCTTGCCGACCAGGATGTGGACACATGGATTCCAACGTTCGACGATATGTGGGATGGAGCTTTGCCGGCAACATTGGTATTAAATGGGAAACAACGTATTTTTGTCACTGGTGCGTTTAGTTCCGTCGGGGAACTAAAGCAGGTCGTTGACTCGCTGAAGGCGGAATCACCCCGCTTCAGTAGTCCGGTCACCTGCGGAAGTAAACTGGCCGGACAATAATTTCATCCTGAAAATCGTTCTCCTCTTTTTTAATATCCATTTAGTCATGAAATTAATCGCTCCCATCTTTCAACTCACTCTACTTTTCTCCACGCTTTTCCTCATCAGTGCAACACCCGCCCAGGCTCCGGCTGGTTACGTTATTGGCGATGTGGCCGAGGACTTCCGTCTGATGAATGTTGACGGCCGTTTCGTATCGCTGTCAGATTACAAGGATCCTAAAGGCTTCCTGGTTGTGTTCACCTGTAATCACTGCCCGTACGCACAGTTGTACGAACAGCGTATTATTGATCTGCACCACAAGTATGCTCCACGGGGTATTCAGGTCATTGCCATTAACCCGAACAGCCCGACTGTTGTGCCTGAAGACAGTTTTGAGGAGATGAAAATCCGGGCCCGACAAAAAAAATATCCTTTTGCCTACCTCTTCGATGAGGAACAAAAGGTGTTTCCCCGATTCGGTGCCACCCGTACACCCCATGTGTTTCTGCTGGATTCGGAACTTAAAGTGCGCTACATTGGTGCTATCGACGACAATCCAGAGGTGCCCTCCGGTGCTAAAAAGCGCTTTGCCGAAGATGCCATGGACGCAGTGTTACGTGGAGAAATGCCATTTCCAAACTACACCCGGGCAGTGGGATGCACCATCAAAAAAAAGCCCTGAAAACGGGTGCTTCTGGTGTATACGATTAAACCCGGTACCGTCTGAACAGTCTAAATCAGATGAGTTATATGCTTTTGAACCGGATTTCCGGAGCATTGCTTGTATGTATGTGCTCCAGCCTCTGCCTCTACAGTCAGCAGATTCCCTCACCCTGTGCCGTTTCCGGAACTGACCAGTCTGAAATACCCGATTTCCCGGATGGCATCTCGGGTGCAGGTACTGATACTTTCGATGTGGTTTTCCATGTCATACACCTCGGCCAGCCAATTGGCAGCGGGTCCAATATCTCGGATGAACAGATTAAAAGTTCTCTTTTCAGCCTGAACCGAGATTTTGGTGCCTGGCCCATTCACGACAGTATCGCCATTGCGCCCAACGGCACAAACTCCGAAATTTTCTTCAGACTCGCCTGTACGGCACCCGACGGCTCGCCCACAACCGGTATTAACCGGGTGGATGCCAGTAGTTTTCCGGATTATGCCACTCAGGGTTTTAACTTCAAGACCGGTAATGCCGGCAATTTCAAACAACTGGCCGACCTCAGTCACTGGCCTCAGAATCGCTATATCAACATCTGGATTACGCACCGGCTCGAGACCTTTACTGGTGTGACCAGCGGTGGGGGTGGCTTCAATGCCGCAACTCCCATCTTTCAGCAGGGCTATGGAGGCGTCTATATGGTATTCCGCTATGTGGGTTGCGATGTTGACGGCTCGCAAGGCTTCGTCTTGTTCAACAAATACGGCAAGCTGATCACGCATGAGGTGGGACACTACCTGGGCCTTCTCCACACTTTCGAGGGCGAGTCGTGTATGGAAACAGACTGTGCCACACAGGGCGATCGCGTGTGCGATACCGAACCACACTCAAACAGTGTTCCCAATGATCCCTCCTGTGGCGAATTTGTTGAGTGTACCACCCGCGAACCAGTCGAAAATATCATGAATTACAGCGGACTGTACTGTAAAAATATCATCACGCCCGGACAGAAGAACAGGATGAAGTGGTTCATATCCCAGTACTATCAAAATATGATTAATCTGCCGGGATGCGCGGTGTCTTCCGCCACAGAGGCAACGTACAAGGATTTGGTTTCTTTTCCCAATCCGGTAACCGATGTGCTCTTCCTGCCATATTCCCCGGAGGAAGCGGTTCAATCTGTCAGTATTTACAATGTTTCAGGCGACCTGTGTCTGTCACAGGATATTTCTGATACAACACAGCCCGGCCAGATCCGTGTTGACGGACTGCCAGCCGGGCTGTATGTGATGGTTGCCTTCGACAGAGCGGGCCGGCTGTTGTACCGGAGCCGTTTTGTCAGGCAGTAGTTATCGGAATTTACTGCCGGGTGAAGCTGCCATCGTAGCGCCCCGAGGCCCCTGTTACCGACAGCCTGTACACACCTGAAGGCAGATCCGATATCTGCAGCCGGAAATTGCTCATGTCGGGAACAGCCACTTCTTTGGTCAGCCGGCCGTCAGACTGATAAATGGCCGCCGTAGCCTGTCCGGATACGCTGTGCTGGTCAGACGTGACAATCACACTGATCCAGTCGGTGGCCGGATTCGGAGAAATACTCATGGTATGACCGGAAACAGGATCTGAAACCGGTGTTTCGCACTCTACAATTCCCATCTCATCGTAATCGCGGCAGGCCGGATTCTGATGATCACGCACTACGAACTCGTAGTAGGTGGTGCCGTTGCCCTGAAGCGGGCCCAGCAGAATAGGCTGTGGGGTACTGTATGGAAAGTTCCCGAAGTTGATTCCGCTGCCTACAATATCAAAACCGCCCGAACCGGCATTTTCGTAGTTGAAAGTGACGGCCACGAAGAACTGTCCGCAAAGGCAGGCTGTGCGTACAGCATTGACATCATAAATATGGCAGGGCTCAGTGTGCAGGAGACAGTCGGGGATGGCAAATTCCCTGAATTTGCAGCAGTTCGTACCTCCTGTGTTGCTGCCGGCCATGCAAATTTTGATGAAATCGTTAGGGCCCTGACCATCCCAGTTGAATTCCGGAATATGGAGAGGCAGCTGGCTGAGGTTGTAATTTCCTACGAAAACACCGTTGCCCCACAGCGAGAACTGTGTGGAGGGCGGATTCACCACCTGAAAGTTGATCCAGAGATGGTAGGTGCTGTCGCCGTTGCAGTCACCGGTCTCCACCTGTATGGAGGTTATTTCACAGGGTTCCTCACTGCATGGAGGAGCCATGAATTCCGTGACAGCGCAGCAGTCGGGGTGATCGTTGATACAGACCTTCAGAACGTCGTAGTTGTTGCCGCTTGCCGGGAAGTTCGGGATGGTTAATGGCAGCTGGCTGAGCGGGAATGTACCGATGAACTGACTGGTGGTTCCAACATTAAAGAACCCGTTACCCGGGTTGACCGGTGTGAAATTGATTACGACGGGGTATGTCCCGGTAGCAGGGTTGCAGTCGCCAGTCGCTTCGGCAT
>JBEGNB010000187.1:0-7482 GCA_041182785.1 Bacteroidota bacterium | reverse complement strand
GTCATTTGCTGCCAATCTGTTCTATATGCAATATAAAAACCAGCTGATTACGGATGGCCGTATCAATGATGTGGGGGCATATATTCGTACCAATGTGCCCGACAGCTACCGGGCCGGAATGGAACTGGAGGCAACCTGGGTATCCGGCAAATGGCAACTGGCAGGCAATGCCGCTCTCAGCCGGAACAAGGTGCGCAGCTTTACCGAGTACCGCGATAACTGGGATACAGGCGGACAGGATGTTATTGAGTACAGAAATACGAATCTGGCTTTTTCACCGGATCTGATTGCCCGTGGGGAGGTGGGCTGCACGCTTCTCGACAAGGATCAAACCAGACTGGTACTCACGGCCATAAGCAAATATGTGGGCAGCCAGTTCCTCGACAATACCGGATCTTCGGACAGACTGGATGCCTTTCTGGTAAGCGACCTCCGGATGAATATTGATTTTCCATGGCTGAAGAAGCAAAAAGGCAGTTTTGTTCTCACCTGCAACAACTGGCTGAATGAACAATACGCCAACAATGGCTGGGTTTACCGGTTCACTTCAACAGGCTACGATCCGCGTCCCGATGATCCGTATTCCCTGGAGGATGGTGCCGGCGTTTACCGTCAGACCGGCCTGTTTCCGCAGGCAGGAAGAAACTGGATGGGTACTCTGAGGCTTGAATTCTGAGTATGAAAAAGGGGATACCGGCTTTTACACCAGTATCCCCTTGCTTGTGCCCGGAACAGGACTCGAACCTGCACGACCTTTATGGGTCAAGGGATTTTAAGTCCCTCGTGTCTACCATTTCACCACCCGGGCTAATCGGGGTGCAAAGATAGTTTTTTTCTGTTATTCTGCTTTCAGAAACTCATAAGATGCACGTTCCGGGAAAACGGCTGCTGCATCTTCATTTTCTGCGGCTACGTAATAGTGTTTCACCTTCGATTTTTCAATGACGGCAGTGTAAATACCATCACCCGCTTTCAGATCCCCGTTCGTGCCATCGTCAAACATGGGAACATGGGAAAATGCAAAACTCTTGTCCTTGCGGAAATAGAGGGTGCCTCCTTTGGTTGCACCGGTCATTTTTGCCGTCACCCTCAGCTTGTCGGCTTCTTTTGCATGTTTGACTTCGGTAATAACAGGCTGGGGTTTGTTGAGGAGTGGATGTTTGGCAAGCCATTCGGCGCGTCGGCTCATGAGCTGGCGGAGACCAATCAGGTGGTCCGGCGCGAAAGTAAGCGTGCTGTCGAGCGAGTTATTGAAGTCTTTCTGACTGTACAATTTCAGAGAGTCCATCTTTACCCAGGGTTCGATTTCCTTTTGCATGGCCTGGGCACGGGTAAACAACTGATTGCTGGTCAGCCACTCGTTGCTGATAGTGCGCATGTGCGCGAGATAAATCTTCCTGTAGGTATTATTGCGGAGTATTTTTGAAATCAGCGGTCGCTTTACGTTGTCAATTTCTGTCAGTGGCTGATATTTGATGAGCTCATCATCCCTCATTTCCTCGAAGGCGAAATTTCGGCGCCAACCTCCAAAACACATGTTCAAATCCCACAAAATAGGGTGAGCCACACCGGTGGTATCGAACCACAGGTAGTAGTTATGAGAAAGTGAACCGTTGTAGCTGTCGAGGTTCACCATGACATTGTTAAACGCCAGCATCCAGAGGGTCTGGTCAACATCCAGGACGGTTTCAATTTTGTCCGGTGTTCTGTTGAGTACCCGGATCAGGTTTAGCAGGGGCTTCCAGGCTCTTTCATTTTCCACTTCATAAAACGCTTCATAGCACCCGGGACTTTCGTTCAGGTAAACCAGTGATGCGTTTTCTCCTTTCGGACATCCGTTCTGACTCCTGGTTTTTTTCCAGTTGTCGGGGTCGCACTTGACAATGTCGCCCGTAGTGGTACCAAAGTGCTTGTTGATGAAGTTGGCATCAACGGACTCGGAGTTGATGTAAAGTCCGTAATACTTATTGTTGATATAGACATTCGCGAAATTGCACAACGGAGCGGGCATATACTTTCTGGCCACTTCATAGCCAAGCGGCTCCCGTACGAAGCCTGGGTCCAGGAATCCATTCGACAACTTGATGGTGCGGTGGCCTCCTTTTAGTTGCTGGTTGCGCTTTTTGTAGTCAAGTTTGATATTGAGCGGAAGTTTCTTGTAGGTATCCTTCCGGGTCTTGAAATAGGAACTGTTTCCTTTATACCTGACACCCACACTATCCAGCTTCAGACCGTTCACCCATACAATTCCATGGGCCCTGGCATCCGGATTCGCTTTTTTCAGCGAGTCGAGCTGCTGATCCCAACGCTGATAAGGGAGTCCAATCTTTACTTCCTGTACGCCGCTGCCATAAAAATCCTGTGCACTCAGCCCGCAGGCGAGAAACAGAAAAAAGAGAGTTGCTGTTTTTTTCATCTGAAGCTGTATATCGCTTTTATTTATTCAAATCGCTGAGTTTTACTTTGTACGGCTCGCGTGTGTAGGCTGCAGGGGCAAAATTGACAGAACCGGCATTTTCAGCCACCAGGTAGTACTCCATTTCGGTATCAGGACCCTTTGCTTCAATGCTTGCCGAAAAGCCCTTCACTCCGGATGGCAGCCCGCCCGTATTGTCTTCATTCATCGGTACCGCTGTGAAAGGCTGGTTGTGGTCGAAGCGATAGTAAACCAGCATTCGCTTGGGAAAGCGATCGGCACGTGCCGTAATGTTGAATGTGTTGACTGGCTGGTTTTCAAACTTGGTCCTACCCTGAACTTTTATCTCTGAAACTGAAGAGGGCAGGGTAGTGAGCTCAGGATGATTTTTCAGGTATTTACTTCTTTTCGACATCAGTTCAATAATGCCCGGAATTTTGCTCTTTTTACCAATGGTAGTGCGCAAACTCGCCTGAAAATCATCGAGACTGTATGTCTTGTATTTGTCTTCACTGAGGGGAACCACTATCATTCCCTGTAATTCGGCCGAACGCTTTTCGTAGGCACCGTTCAGGAAGTTCTCCTCATTAATCTGCCTGATGTGCGCCAGATATACCTTTTTGTAAAACGGATCTTTCAGTAACTGGCTGATCAGTGGCTTGTACGGATTGTCGGCATGCAACAGCGGATCCAGCTCCTGCAACTGATTCAGTTCCAGATCACTTCCTTCTCCGGTATTTTTGTAACTGCCGAAAGCGAGATTGAGATCCCAGTGTATCGGTTGGAATTTTCCGTTTCCATCCTTGTACAGATAGTAGTTGACGCTGTGGTTGCCAGAATAACTGTTCAGGTTAACCATGATATTGTTCAACGCCAGCATCCAGAGTGCCCTGTCCGTATCAAGTACTTTTTCCACTTCCTTCGACCCCTGAGAGAGAAGGCGAGTCAGTTCCTGCAGCTCATTCCACTCCGCTCCCGTATTTCCCTCAAAATTTCCTTTATAACAGTCGGCATTGCTCTCGTACTCCAGCGAGCCGTATATATTGAGTTTGCAGGAAGCCGGCAGAGTATTGGGCCTGTTGTCAACACCTGCCTTGAAAACAGATCCGCCTGAAGTCCTAAAATTGCGCTCAAGCATTTGTTTTTCAATACTTTCTACATTAACAAAAACACCTATGTATTCTTCATTGACAAACAACTTGGTAAAACTGGTTTTTGAACCGGGCATATATTTTGAGGCTATCTCGTGGAAAAGCGCCTCTCTGATCATACTCGGGTCACGAACTGCCGCCGATAGTTTGACAGTGCTGTATCCCTGGTGCTGCTGCCCCGGGTTTTTGTAGTCGAGCCTGATCTGAAACGGGTTTCTTTTCAATCCGGTAGCGTAGGACTTGTCTCCCCTGAACCGTATTCCGGCACCCTGATAGGATTTCCCGTCTATGGTAACGGTTGCATCCATCAGGCCGCCGCCATATATACGCATGGAGTCAAGCTGATCGGACCAGTTGCGCGCATCAACCCTGACTCTTATCTCTCCGACCGTTTTGCTGTCGAAAAGCTGGCGCCCTGACTGCGCGTGCACGTGCAGTGAAATGAACGACAGGATGAGTATCAGACTATTTTTCATGTTCAATTGCTTAGGCATGTTGAGAATGGACAATCGGGGCGCAATGTTACGAACTCTGAATTCATATTACAAAAGTTTGCCGAGTTTCCAGATGTCTGTGAAACTGTTGTACAACGGAACAGGGGCAAATCTTATTACGTTGGGTTCCCGCCAGTCGGCAACGACTCCTTGTTCGGTCAGACGGTCAAATAGCGCACGCCCCTCTGGACCCGTAAGCAGCGATAACTGGCAGCCTCTTTCATTGATATCTCTCGGTGTGATGATTCTGAAGTCGAGTCCTCTTGCGCGGGCATGTTCAAGGGTGTATTCCAGATAGGCTGTCATCAGCATACTTTTACTCCTGAGCCGGTACATTTCAGCCTCGTCGAATATTTTCAGACTGGCCAGATGTGCTGCGAAAGACAAAATCTGTGCATTACTGAGCTGCCACCCGGCGGCCCCGTACATCGGGACGAACCCTTTTTCCATTCTGAACCGGGAGTCTTCATCGTGGCCCCACCATCCGGCGAAACGAGGCAACTCAGGGTTACTGGCATGTCGCTCGTGGACAAATACACCGGAAGGCCCTCCCGGACCCGAATTCAGGTATTTGTAGCTGCACCAGACAGCAAAGTCAGCTCCCCAATCATGTAACTGAAGCATCACGTTTCCTGCTGCATGCGCCAGATCAAAACCTGCGTATGCTCCAGCCTGGTGTGCAGCCTTTGTGATGACTTCCAGATTAAAATTCTGACCGGTGTAGTATTGTACACCTGAGAAAAGCACAAGCGCTGTTTCCTCACCATGCCTGGCTATGGTATCCAGTATGTCTGCCTCCCGGAGTGTATGCTCTGCCTCGCGCGGAGCTACCTCAATAATGGCATCCGCAGGGTCGTATCCGTGAAAGCGCACCTGCGATTCAACAGCATACTGATCGCTTGGGAAGGCTCCTGCCTCCATGATGATTTTGTATCGTTTCCCGGAGGGCCGATAAAACGATACCATCATAAGGTGCAGATTGACACTCAGGGTGTTCATCACTACTACCTCGTGCGGGTATGCGCCAACCAGTCTGGCTGTGGAGTCCGTCAGGAATTTGTGGTAGTACATCCAGGGCTTTCTGCCCCGGAAATGACCCTCCACGGCGTGCTCCCCCCAGTGATCCAGTTCATCGTTGACTGCTTGCCTGACTGCGAGTGGCTGCAGACCGAGGGAGTTTCCACAGAAATAAAGCACCGGGTCGCCGTTGTGCAGCGGGAATATGAACTTGTTCCGGAAAGACCGCAGAGAATCCTCCTGATCCAGTCTCCGGGCCAATTCAAGTGATAAATTGAAAACGCTATGCACTTCAGGTACTTTAGTTCAATTTGATTTTGGTGGCAACGCTTGCTTTTTGCTTCATCTGCTCTTCGTCAAATGGCTTGAGTGTTACCGTCAGTGTATGGTCGTCATCCGAGAGTTCTCCGAGTTTGTTGTCAGATTTTTTGATTTTCCGATCGGTGAACCGGTAAATCTGCTGATAACTCATATCAGCGAAGAACATTTTCATCATATCCATCTGGCTTTCGTCCACCTCCTCAGATTCGCTGAGCGTTTTCTTGATTTCTCCACCCAGATCGCCTACACCCAGCCGTTCGAAACTCTTGCCGCTGAAACGGAATGTCTCTTCTGTTTTGGTGTCGTATTTTTCCTTGCCAATAACTTTGAGCGCTCTGTTCAGGGCATTAACATCAACAAAATCAAAGGAATAGCCAAATTTGTAAGCGGCAGTGTCATTGATGGCAATCACATTGGAGATGCCGGGGATGCCCTCCAGTGAGCCTGCCACTCCGCTGAACTCCTCTCCAATATTTCCCATCGGATTTTCCTCTTCTTCAGCGGCAGGCGGTGTGTAATCACCCTCTCCGCCGATGGTGGTGGAGTCGGATTCCTCGCCGGGCATGTTTTCTCCCATTCCCTTCATCATATCCATCATTCCTTTCAACTCGCTCATGTCAACCACCATCTGGTAGGTACCGCTGCCTTTCGATGAAAGTGTTACTTCTTCAATGATGTGCAGACATCCTGTCATCGTGGAAAAGGCGAGAAGGAGTGCAGGAATGATAAAATTCTTGGTCTTTAACATGAAAGTTTTTCGTTTAAGTTTTGAATTCCGTCGCAAAGATCGAACGGATTGTTTAATCAATGAAAAATTCTTTTTCCACCCGAACTCCGTCTTTCTCGGCTGTTATCCGGTATGAACCCTTTCGAAGGTATATTTTTCCGGTGTCCGCTTTTTCGAGTTCCAGCGTTTTTTTCGGGTCTTTCTGCGCGGCCTGCAGTTTTTCACGGTATTCTTTCTGTGCTCCCGTTGCTACTGACAGGTCATATTTCAGGCAGTTTAATCCTTTAACGAATTTTTTCGTTCCCTCGTTCAGGACAAGGTCATTTTCTTTCATTTTTATCGTCCAGTTGACGTTTCCGGGCGTATTGCAGTAAATCCAGACGGGTAGTTCAGGGTCTTTGGCTGTTTCATAGGCCGGTTTTTTACCCCAGTTGCGGTTGTATTTTCTTTTGGGTATTTCGAATATATGCAAACCGGATGCAAGTACTTCCTGCGTGAGTGCCCGAATCTGCCTGATATCGGCAGTGAATATGGAACGTCCGTGTGTGCCTATTACCAGTGTTCCTGAAGGGTGCACATCCAGGTCGTGCACCGCCACATCCGGAAATGTGTCGCTCAGCATGTGGAATGTTTCTCCCTTGTCGAGTGATACATAAACGCTGTGGTCTGTTCCCACATAGAGGATATTTCCGTTCTCGTCGTCCTCCCTCACTACATTGATTGGCTCGGCAGGCAGGGTGGTGCCAATTTTCTTCCAGGTTTGTCCGTAATCATCCGATACGTACAGGTATGCACTGAAATCGTCCTGTCGGTAACCGTTCAGGCTCGCATACACGCGCGCCCGCTCATGAGCCGACGCCTGTACGCGCGAAACCCACAGGTCTTGTGGCAGGTTATCCGAGATTCGTGTCCAGGTTTCTCCGCCATCGCGGGTAACATGGATGAGTCCGTCGTCGGAGGCTGCATACAGTAGTCCGAATTTGAGCGGGCTCTCGTGCACGCACGTGAGTGTTCCGTAGGGTACGTTTCCTGGTTTGCCGCCTTTGGTGAGGTCTCCCGAAATGGCCTCCCATTTGTCGCCCTTGTCGAATGAGCGATATACTTTGTTGGCACCCAGATAAAGTACATCCTGCTGGTGGCGACTCAGGTGTATCGGTGTTTGCCAGTTGAATCGCAGCGGGCGTTCGCCCAGCTCGTGCCGCGGAGTAATTCGTTTGGCATCCTCCGCCTTTCTGTCCATTCTGTAGTAATTACCGAACTGGTAGCCTGTATAAAGCGTGTTGTTGTCTCTGAAGTCCACCTGAATCTGCATTCCGTCGCCGCCAATCAGTTCCTTGTATGGGTAGGCACCTGTTT
>JBEGNB010000186.1:0-10211 GCA_041182785.1 Bacteroidota bacterium | reverse complement strand
ACCATCAGCAGGTCGGCCTGACGGGGAGAAAACGAGAGGCGTTCCATACCGAAACGGGCGAGGTCGTAGTTGGCACCCATAGTCGCCATGAATTCGATACCACAGCAGGAGGTAGCGAACGGGAGCGGCCAGATAGAGTTGGCCCTTGCCATACCGAGTACTTTTTCAACGGTGGTGAGCTGGTAGCCCTCCCCCATGTAACCCTCCAGCACTTCTGCTTTACTGATCGTTGGTGCGCTCATAGATCTGTTTTTGTTCTTTTAGCGGTTAATGGATGGTTTACTTGTCCCATTCGAAAGCTCCCTTGCGGAGCACATAGTAGAATCCGACGAGGAATACTGCCACGAACATCAGCACAGCGAGGAAGCCCTGCTGGCCCATGCCATTATCCTTGAAGTACTGAAAATTGACAGCATACGGATAAAAGAAAATCACCTCCACGTCGAACAGAACGAAGAGGATAGCTGTCATGAAGTACTTGATGGATACCGGAATACGGGCGTTACCCTGTACTTCAACACCGCACTCGAAGTTCTCGTCTTTCTTGTTTCCGCTGCGACGGGGCCCCAGACGGGGGACAACAATTAACACCAGTGCCACGAAAGCAGCGGCTACGAGCCCCTGAATAAGTATGGGAATATACTGTGATGGTTCCATCTGTTCCGATTTTGCTTTGTTATTTAACGAATCAAAGTCAAATGAGTTCGAAATTTCGTCCGAGAATCCTTATCCTTTGCCAAAAGCGGCGCAAAGGTATCAAAAAGGGTTTCAATATTGGTATTAATAATGGGTGTTTAGACTGGTTATGTATAAAGATCAGTCGGCCAGTGGCATGCACCGCTCTCCCAGGAGGATATACCCCTCTCCGCTTTCAGGGCAAAGGGCTTTCCCGTCTTCAAATGACAGCCGGTGACCAAGCCTGCTGACCCATCCTGCCTGCCGGGCCGGAATGCCGGTTACCAGGGCATAGTCGGGTACATCTTTTGTAACCACTGCGCCTGCGCCCACGAGACAGTAGGCGCCGAGGGTGGAGCCGCACACGATGGTGGCATTGGCACCGATACTGGCACCGCGCTTCACCAGGGTCTGCCGGAACTCCGACTTGCGCTCCACGAAGCTTCTGGGATTGATGACGTTGGTGAAAACCATACTCGGGCCAAGGAACACGTCATCCTCGCAAACCACACCGGTGTACAGACTTACATTGTTCTGCACCTTGACGCCCCGGCCGAGCATGACGCCACTGGCCACAAATACATTCTGGCCCAGCACGCAGTTTTCGCCGATAACCGCACCGGGTGACACATGGCAGAAATGCCAGATTTTGGCGCCCTCCCCGATGGTAGCGCCCGGGTCAACAATGGCTGACGGATGAATGAAGGACATGGCTATTTGTCTTTGGTCGGGTTCACAAAACCGGAGAGCTTGACTTTGGTTTCATTCGGGTATGTATTAGCCGTCACGGTGATGGTCTTGCTCTGGTTCTGCATCTTGCCCTCTGTATTGAATTTGGCTTTGATCTCGCCGGTTCCGCCGGGCGGGATCGGGTCTTCGGGCCACTCCGGGATGGTGCAGCCGCAGGAGGAGCGCGCCTTGAAGATCGTCAGCGGTACCTTGCCCGTATTGGTAAACTTGAAGTTGTACTCCACAATATCGCCTTCATTCACTGTACCAAAGTCGTATTCGGGCACCTCGAAAGTGAGACGTGCCATCTGACTGGTATCGGAGGGATATTCCGCGCTTACCGGATTGTGTACCATGTCAGATACGGGTCCGCCGGCGGCTTCACTTTTGTTGCCATCGTTTTGGCATGAAAACCACAGAAAAGAGCTGATTGTAAAGAAAAAAATACTGATTCGCATGGCGGTTTCGTTATTTTTTGTTTCTTTTGTCGCAAAGGTAGCGTTTGCCCTCAAGCGTTGATAAAATGACATGAAAATTATCCGCACGGTTTACCTGATTGGCTTCATGGGTGCCGGGAAGTCGCACCACGGCAGGTGGCTGGCCGGGGAACTTGGCGTTCCGTTTCACGACCTCGACACACTGGTGGAAGAGGAAAACGGCGCCACGATTGCAGAACTGTTTACGCTTCGCGGCGAGGCGGGATTCAGGAAGCTGGAGCGCGACGCCCTGCTGCACACGTCTGAGCTGGGTCATTCCATCGTAGCTACCGGCGGCGGCACACCCTGTCACTTCGACAATATGGCGTGGATGAATGAAAACGGATGCACCTTATATCTGGACGTGCCGGTCGGTGTGCTGGCATCGCGACTGAAAAAGGAGCGGGAACTGAGACCCCTGCTGTCGGGGGTGAAAGAGGAAGAACTGGAGCAGTTCATCGGGAAACTGCTGGAACACAGGATGGCGTTTTACAGGCACGCGCATGCGACGGTGCACTATGACAGCAACGAGGACGGCATGCAGGGCTCCATTTGGAGGAGCCTTTATGAGATGGGGGTGGTTGGTGATTAGAGCGATTCCAATGTATTGATCCAGTCTTTGAAATGAGGACACCTGTTTCTCAATAATGAAAGTCCGATTTTTTCGGCTGTAATTACTCCAGCTGTCGTCTTTTGCTTTTGGTATTCAGGTAAATACCTGATTATTCTCCTTGATGGTTTGGAGAGCAACAACGTCTCGAATTCATGTAGTTGAACGTAAGGAATAAAGTTTTCATATTGAAATCTTTCCTTCATTTTACTTTGAAGTGTCAATGCCTTGTCTTTGCCGGTGTGATCATATCAGCGTCTTGAGTAGCAATAAAAATCTGGCAACTCTCGGATGCTCCCTGAATTAACTCACAGATGGTTTTCACCGCAGAAGGATGGAGCCCCAATTCAGGCTCGTCGAGAAACACCACAGAAGGTAACCGATTTTCAGGCAAACAAAGTAATGTAACCAGAGCCATTGCCCGGAGCATACCATCACTGGCTTGAGTTGCGACAAATGTCATTGGTGAATTTTTCTTCCTCCATCTCAGATAGGTTTTCCCGTACTGATCCGACAGAACAAAATCATCAAAAAACGGGATGATTTGTTGAATAACAGTGATTAGTTTCTGCAACAGTCCTAGGACTGTTGCCTGAGTTTTTCCTGTAGCCTCTGCATTTATCAATTGCGATTCCCTTATGACCAGCACCTAAATCATACCATAGTCTGTCCTGTATTCCATGAGGAGAATACCGAAACTGCTCTTCCGTGAAGATAAAAGTGTCTGAAGATGCATGTGACAGTCGAAACCTGTACTCATTTACACCCGAAATGGTCCTGAGACGAATGTATGCGCCTATCTGAACAGTTCTCTCCGCACCGTCAAATAGAAAGGCAGAAGCTCCGCCAAGTCTGCCAGTGTACTCGGCGAGATTTCCTGTGCCACTGAGCATGTTGGACAGGAATTTGAAAAAACCGATAAAATTGGATTTCCCGGCTCCATTTTGGCCAATGAAGACATTGATAGAACGAGGCTCGAAGTCAGGTAAATACTGAATACTCTTGAAGCCGCTGATAGAAATGTTCTGTATTTCCAATTTTTTCATTCACCCGATTTTTATGTTGATAGAGGTACTGCCGCACCGGAGCCTCCTCAAACCCGGCACCAAGGCCATCATCCAGAAAACCGTAGCCTTCAATCATGTTCAATATCCAGGGCTCATTGTACTTTCAATCGCAAATATACATGCTTTTCATCACCCTGCCGCTACCTCATCGGGCAGTACTTATGATCTGAATGGAGGTATCTCCGGTTATCCATTCAGGCAGATTATTCCCGTCACTGATGACACTGACATGGGTGAAGTATTGTTTTGCGGTGGTGATATCACTACTCGACGGGACTCCACGCCTTGATACAATATTGGTATAAAACATTGTTTCAATGTAGAATGGATTGTTAAGGACGATTGAACTACTGCTATCAGGGGTCAGAGATTTTATACTGTTGATCAGTTTGGCTTGAACGGTACCATCCGGGCTTTGATGAAAAGGTTTCACGCGTTCAATACAATATCTTAGCGATAAAACAACGATCAGAGCAGCCAGTACCTGCCAGTGCCTTTTGTATGTTTGCCAGCTTTCAACCACGAACTTGCCCGTTATGATAAAAATTGCAGGTGAAGCAATCAGAACATACCCGTTCATTTTTGTAGCAAATGCTGAAAAGAGTATATAGGGAACAGCTACCCAAATCAAGAGAAAGATACCAATATTATCTCTTTTAGTTACCGTATTGTACACAAATACAATCATTACAATATAGATACCTTCATTCCAGTTGATACGCGCCTTGTCAAGGTAATACCACCATTCTCCACCGTGCTCTTCAATAACTTCATAGAAATGACGGGTATTCATTGATTGTTCCCAGGAAAATTCCACCGGATAGTTATAACCAAGAAACGCTGCCCATAAAAACGGAATCATTGTACCGAAAAATCCGGTGATAAAAAACTTCCCGAGACCTGTCAGGAAAGGAGACTTTTTATTGATGTACTCGAAGCAAAAGAGTAAAAACGGAATCAGTAGCGCTACAAACCATTTGGTCAAAATGGCAAGACTCGTGATAACTGCAAGTAGAAATATTTTGTCATAATTCCGCTTCATTGAATTTTGCCTTATCAAAATCCAGACGCCCAGTTCAATCCAGAAAAGCAGGAGCGTATCAACATGGTCTGTGGGCACCCTGCCCCCTGAAATTTCAATGACAAAACCGTTGACACACTGCAAAAACATGGCTGTCAGCCCGACAGTTTTATTTTCAGGATACAAACTGGTGGCTATTTTATAGGTCAAAACCAGGGAAAGCGTGGAAAAAATAACTGATGGTAACCGAACAGCCAATTCACTGACTCCGAACAAATGCATAGAAATAGCCATAAACCACAGCGTTAAAGGTGGTTTGTGAAGCCATATGTAATTGTTGGTCCAATCTTTAATATCGTATTGAAATATCAGGGTTTTGTGCAGCAAGGGCTTCAACATGTCATCCATCAGGTTTTTTGCCACCAGTGCATGAAATCTTTCATCCCAGTCATGCAGAAACGGATCCAGAGCGACAAAAAATCTCAAAACAAAACCCAGTGCCAGTATGGCCCAGAAAGATTTTGCCGGTTTGTCGATATTACTGTATGCCATCCACAACAAGAATAGTGCAGTGACAATCAGAGCAATTCCATTTAATACTGGGTTCATTTTTCCAGATTTGATTATTCGTTCCTTAAAACCCTGTAGAGAGCAAAGTGCCAAAAATCTGTAGCACGGCGGGACCAGACTGCGCCTCCCTTCGAGCGCCTCTACACCAGCGTAATACCCCCATCCTGATTTTGTTCCAGCTCGCCCTCGTCAAGCATATACGCCAGCACCCGCGCTACGGTTTCCTGCCTTTTCATGGCAAATGACTCGAGTATCTGGGCAGCGGTCAGTGATTCGTGCCGCAGCAGGTCCTTTATTTTTCTGGCGTAACTGATGAATTCATCGGTGTCTGTCTCCCGTTTGTTGCGCCCCGTGCAAATGTCACAAATGCCGCAGGGTTTACTGTCCTGCTCCCCGAAATATGCCAGCAGCAACTGACTGCGGCAGCGGCGCTCCTCGGCATAGCGTATGGCCTGCTTCACGCGCTCTTCGGCCCTTTCCCGCCTGAACCTGAACTTCTTTACGTCCAGTTCGAGATTCTCCGCGCTCATGCGCTCGCGGGTGAACACGATCTGCGGTTTGTCGCGCTGGGGCTCGTAATACAACACGCCGGCTGTATGGGCCGCTTCGAGCACCTTGCGCACCTTTTCAATATCTGTTTTGGCGTACTGTGCCAGCGAGCCCTCGCTGATATTCACCAGGTTGTTCTGCAGTCCCGGGTGCGCGCGCAGGAGTGCCTTGATGACCGTATCGGCCTGCGGATTGCGCAACTGATAGTCGTAAATAACCTCCCTGGAAACCGGAACCTGTACCCGGGGAGGCGTACCGGGAGCATCCGACAGTGAAATCCAGCCCTCCTGCTCCAGCAGGCGGAGTGCTGCGTGCGTCTGGGCATGATCGAGCTTGTACTGACTGCAAAACAGATTGAAATCAAAATCAAAACTCTCTCCCGCGCCGGCGCCAATTGCCAGCTGTGTCATGCTGCCCAGCGCCTGATAAGTTCTTCGGACTACCTCGAGGGGAGGGAAAGATGCCTCCAGAAACTGTACCAGCGACAGCCCGTCGCCCGGGCTGTACAACAGGGTGGAATACGACCGCTTGCCATCGCGCCCTCCCCTGCCGGCCTCCTGGAAATACGCCTCCAGCGAATCGGGCAGGTAAAGGTGTACCACCACGCGCACATCGGGCTTGTCTATACCCATTCCGAAGGCATTGGTACAGACAATAATCCTGATTTTACCCTCCATCCAGGCATCCTGCCGGGCACTCCGCTCCTCGGTGGTCAGTCCGGCGTGATAAAAACCGGCACTGACTCTGTTCTGGTACAGGAACCGGGCAATTTCCTTCGTTTCCCCGCGGGTGCGCGCATATACAATGCCGGAACCCGGAACGTTTCTCAGGATATCCAGGAGTTTGTCGCGTTTTTTATCCTCATACAGCACCGAGTAAGACAGGTTTCCCCTCAAAAAACTCTGTCTGAATACCTGTGGGGAAGTGAAAGCCAGTTTCTCCTGGATATCTTTCATCACTTCTCCGGTGGCCGTGGCCGTGAGCGCAACAACCGGCACACCGGGGAGATTTTTCCTGAAATCGGCAATCTGAATATAGGGCGGACGGAAATCGTAACCCCACTGGCTGACACAATGGGCTTCATCCACCGCCAGCAGACTGACATTCATGCGTTTGATTCGCTCCACCGCCATTTCTGTCTGCAGCCTTTCAGGACTGAGGTAGAGCAACTTGTAGGCGCCGTTACAGGCATTTTCAAAGATGATATCCACCGTACGGCGGTTCATACCGGCGTGAATAGCCGCCGCCGGCACCCCCCTTCGCTCCAGATTGTGTACCTGATCCTTCATCAGCGCAATGAGGGGGGAAACCACGATAGTGATCCCCTCGAGACACAGCGCCGGCACCTGGTAACACAGCGATTTGCCGCCACCCGTGGGCAACAATGCAAGCGTGTCGCGCCCCTCCAGTACCGATTGTATAATCTCGGACTGCAGTGGCCGGAAAGCAGGATAACCCCAGTATTTCTGCAGAATATCGGCAGGAGACATGTACGGGTGGTGGGTAAAGGGTAAAGGGTAAAGGGTAAAGGGTGATGGCGATTAAATTTGCATAACCGGTGTAAAGTTATTAACTTTGAATATGCGTGAAGTATTTTAAAACAAAAAATTTCACAAAAAACAGAATTAATCACAATTGCGCTACTTTTGCACCGCTAGTGCCTCATCCGGTGAACAGCCTTTGAAAAGCAGGAGTACTGGCGCCCCAAAATCCTAAAAACAACAGCAACCATGCTCAAACGCCTGCATATCCGCAATTACGCGCTTATAGACGAGATAGACATACACTTCTCCGAGCGCCTGACCATCATCACCGGCGAAACCGGTGCTGGCAAATCCATCCTGCTGGGTGCACTGGGACTGGTCATGGGCGAACGTGCCGACTCGAAGGTATTTTACAACGATACGGAAAAATGCGTGGTGGAAGCCACGTTTGATGTCAGTTCATACGATTTGAAATCGTTCTTCGACGAACATGAACTGGATTACGACAGCGAGGTGTTCATCCGTCGCGAGGTGTCGCCTGCCGGCAAAAGCAGGGCATTTGTAAATGATACGCCCGTCAATAATCAGGTGTTGCAGCGCCTCACCGAAACGCTGGTGGATTTGCACCAGCAGTTCGACACGCTGGATATTCACAATGTCAATTTCCAGTTGCGCATGATTGATGCGCTGGCCGACAACGCCATTCTCCTGAAGGAGTACCAGTCCGGGTACCGCCGGTATGCATCCGACCGGAAGAAACTGGCCGAATATATCAGTCTGAGTGAAAGCGGTTCCAAAGAGATGGATTTTCTGCGTTTCCAACTGGAAGAACTGCAGCAGGCCGCGCTGACGGCCGGCGAACAGGATGCCATGGAGAATGAACTGGCCAAACTGACCGGTGCAGAGGAAATTAAAGTGGCGTATGCCACTGCATTCAGCCACCTGATTGAGGGAGAGCAAAATGTAATCAGTCAGCTACAGTCTATCGCACGGAGTTTCCAGAATACACGCAAACTCTCGGCAGACCTTTCGTCGCTCAGCGAGCGCTTCGAAGCCCTGATTGTTGATTTACAGGATATTGGCCGCGTCTGCGACCGGATTGCGGAGAAAACGGAGCACGACCCCGAGCGCATCATGGAGCTGCAAGACAGGCTCAACATCATCTACAAACTGCAAAAAAAGCACAGTGTCAGTTCGGTGGAGGAGTTGCTTGAAATTCAGGCACGACTGGAAGACCAGACATCCGGCTACACAGATCTGGGTGAGGTAATCGCAAAACTGGAAAAGGAAATAGCAGCACAGGAGGCCGTCCTCCGCGAAAAGGCTTCGGTGCTGAGTACGCGCCGGAAAGGTGTGACCGAAGGATTTGAAACCCGGGTACACGGCATGCTGGAGCAATTGTCTATGCCGCATGCCCGTCTGAAAGTGGAAATAAACGACACAGCGCAGCTCACTGCCACCGGCCTCGACGACGTACAATTCCTCTTTGCGAGCAACGTAGGCTCCCGTTTCCTGCCCATCAGGGACGTTGCATCGGGTGGCGAACTTTCGCGCCTGACCCTCTGTACAAAGAGCCTGGTGGCCGATGCCATACCGCTGCCCACCCTTATTTTCGACGAGATAGACACGGGCATCAGCGGGGATGTATCCCTTAAAATGGGACATATCCTGAAAGAACTCAGCGAAAGGCATCAGGTAGTGAGTATCACCCATACGCCGCAGATCGCCTCGCGCGCAGACGCGCACTACTTTGTTTACAAAACGGTGGACGGCAACCGGACCATCACGCGTATTCGCCTGCTGAACCACGACGAACGTATTCGCTCCATCGCTGTGATGCTCAGCGGCAACCCGCCCAGCGAATCAGCCCTCGCCACTGCCCGGGAGTTACTGAACTGATCCGGATCATATCGTTTTCTAACCTGCGTCATTTTTGGGGCGAACCTTCGCCCGCACCTTTGTCTTGTCTTCAAAAAAAGAGAAGCCCGCGATGCAAATTGCGGTTAAGTGAGCGCAATAATAAAGTGTAGAAAGAGATTGAGGAGAGTAATGCTGTTTTGTCAACAGGCCGTCTCTGCGGAGGTGGCCTGTTTTAATTACAGTACCCTGATGTTCAGTCCGTCGCTCTGTCAACCGGAATACTATGGTCCTGTACACCTGCCGTATTTATCACCTTACGTTCCTGGTGATTTCTCTCAGATGCAGCACTTTAAAAGGAAATCAATACTTTGGTGTTCAGCGTTCGATATTTTTTAATAACCAAAAACCTCCGCCGCCACCCGAAACGTATTGGCATGCGCCTCCACGATATCGGCGATACGCGGTGAGTAGCCGCCGCCCATACTGGCCACTACCGGAAGCCGGTTTCTCCGGCAGAAACCGAACACAATCTCGTCGCGCGTGCGGCAGCCCGCGCGCGTGACGGACAATCTGCCCAGTTTGTCGGTTTCCAGGATATCCACCCCGCTCTGGTAAAACACAAAATCGGGCTGAAACTCGTCGGCAATACGGGGAAGCGCGTCTTTCAGTATTTTCAGGTAGGGTTCGTCGGTGATACCGTCGGGCAACCCAATGTCCAGACTGGAGCGTTCCTTCCGGAGCGGATAGTTCTTTTCTCCGTGCATGGAAAAGGTGAAAACCCGAGGTTCATTTTCAAAAATACTGGCGGTGCCATTCCCCTGATGTACATCCAGGTCAATAATCAGAATTCTTGATGCAAGTCCGCGGTCGAGCAGGTAGCTGGCCGCCACCGCCTGATCATTGAAACAGCAGAAGCCTTCTCCCCGGTTGGCAAACGCGTGGTGAGTACCGCCGGCGATGTTGAGTGCGCAGCCGTGTTCGAGGGCATGCAAAGCACACTGAAGTGTTCCCTGTGAGATATGCCTGCCCCGGATCACAAACCGCTCGTTGATTGGAAACCCGATAGCCCGTATCTCCGAGGTTGTCAGTGCTACGCGATTCATTTTTTCCCACCACTCGCGCGTGTGCGTAAGCAGTGCTACCTCCTCCGAAAGCAGATCAGGGTGAAAC
>JBEGNB010000185.1:0-10777 GCA_041182785.1 Bacteroidota bacterium | reverse complement strand
GCATGGCTTCGTCCTTGCTCATACCTCTGAGATCAATTTTACCATCGAAATCGGCTGCTCGCTGCAGTTCCGATGAGGTGCCGCCAGCGAAAGAGTGTTTGATTGGTTCGCTGGCCGGAAGCAGGTCGCGAAGAGGCGCTGTAACAGTAAGTCCTCCCATGGAAACATCGGCTTTTTCGCCGCGGATACGTTCGATACGGCCCGTTGAACCACCAGCTCTGAGCCTGACGTAATCCCCTGCAGCGAGCGGTCGGGCCACCGTAGCCGCGACAGATTTCTCTTCAAGCCTGACCATTTCCTCCGTCACTTCATCCACCTTTCTGGCTTGTTCGGCGCGCTCCTGGCGCAGGCGTGCTGCCGTTTCCTGGGCTTTTTCAAGATTCTTTTCATCGCGCAGCTGGCGCACCAGTTTGTCCACCTCCCGGTTTGCCTGAGCAGTCTGCCGGAGCTCGAATTCGCGCTGGTCGAGTTTCAGGCGCTTTCGTTTTACTTCCAGTTCATTATGCAGGGCATCGTAGGTTTTAATCAGGCGCTCGAGCGACTGTTCCCTTTCGGTTACCACCCTCAGTTTTTCCTCCAGCTCCTGTTTTTCCCGCTGAAGTTCGATGAGGATATCATCCACGGCGGTTTCGGAGCCGGTTTTATGGCGGGCATAACCGATCAGATCCTTGGGAAGTCCGCTTTTTTCGGCTATTTCAAAGGCATAACTGCTACCGGGCTTACCCACCCTCAGTTCGTAAGTGGGTGCCAGAGAATCCTTGTCGAAATACATGTTTCCGTTCAGAATACCCGAATTGCGGAAAGCAAAAACCTTCAGATTGGAGTAGTGCGTGGTGATAACAGCGTAAACACCTTTTCTGTGCAGCTGCCGGAGAATAGCTTCGGCAATGGCTCCACCCGGCTTCGGGTCGGTACCGCTTCCCATCTCGTCAATGAGTACGAGCGTTTGCGGGTTGGCCTTCTCCAGAAACAGCCTGGCGTTGCGCAGGCGGGAGGAGTACGTGCTGAGGTCGTCGTCCAGACTTTGCTGGTCACCGATATCGGTAAATATCTGATTGAAAATACCAATCTCGCTGAGCTCATGCATCGGCACGAGCAGGCCGCTTTGGACCATCATAATGAGCAGTCCGACCGATTTCATGGCTACAGACTTGCCTCCTGCGTTGGGGCCAGACAAAACGAGGATATGATTTTCGGCGTCAAGTTTCAGATCAAAAGGAATCGTTTTCCTGGAAATCGCCTTGTTTTTTACATACAACAGCGGATGGTAGCCCTTTTTGACAGAGATAACCGGTTTCTCCCTGAGTATAGGCATCCCTGCGCGCATGGCGAGCGCGAGGCGCGCCCGCGCCTGAATAAAATCGAAGCGGACCAGTACAGTGAGGTACTGACCAATGAGGTGACCATAGGGCCTTATGGTATCACTCAGCGTTCTGAGGATACGGAAAATCTCCCTTCTCTCCTCCTGTTCGAGGTCGAAAATATCGTTATTGACCTCGATAATAGCTTCTGGTTCGATGAACGCGGTTTTACCTGTGTCGGATTCATCATGGATGATACCGCGAATTTTCCGTTTGTGTTCCGCAGGTACAGATAGTACCCTGCGGCCACTTCTGAAACTTTCAGGAGAATCGGAGAGCCATCCTTTTGAGCGATATTCCTGTACCAGCTGACGGAATTTGCCGTCGAGTTCGCGTGCCTTGTGCTGCATTTCCCGGCGGATACGCATCAGGTCGGGAGAGGCATCCGGTCTGATTTCACCCTTGTCGTCGAATACAGTCTGTATAGCCTTTATCAGAGCCTCATCGAAAGACAGGGGCCTGATCAGGTCGAAAAGTTTCGGATAAATATCCTTTTTGGGGCCCGATGCGAAGTACTTGAAAATATCGCGCATGGTGAACAGGATACGGAGAATACCCTGAAACGACTCCATCTGGAGCGTATAGCCATCTATTTCCAGCATTTTCAGCTCAGGGCGCACATCCGGGAATGCCTGAATGGGAAAACGGTCGTTCTTTTCGAGCGCCAGTTTAAAGTCGCGCGTTTCACGGAGCGACTCATCTATGGCATTAAAGTCAGTAGAGGGAGTCAGGTTCCGGGCCATTTCCGCTGCCATATCGGTCAGCGTTTCCTTTTCCAGCAGGTCAACCACCTTGTCGTATTCCAGTTTGACGACAACATCCTTTGGTTCAAATCTCATTGTTCTTCTTCTAAGGGTGCAAAACTACCGACCTAAAAACAAATTCAGGCATATTTAGTTCCCTGACTATAGAGAAGAGATGTTCATACTGGCTTGTTGAATGAAAATTTGCGACAATTTTTTCATAATAAACATTTGGGAACGCCGAGTTTAGGTACATTTGCCATTGTTTCTTTACCAATCTATTAAACTGCTTTTTGAATGATGAAAAAATTACAACTTGCCCTGCTCGTGATGCTGGCAGTTATAACCACCGCTTCTGCTCAATACCAGCGCCGTGTACTGGTTGAGGAGTTCACCAATGCTTCCTGTCCGCCCTGTGCTGCACAGAACCCCGGCTTCAATGCTGTGATGCTTTCAGAAGACGCTATTGTTACTCCGGTAAAATATCAGACCAACTGGCCCGGTGTTGACCCGTTCAATGCTCAAAATCCTACTGATGTTGCTACCCGTGTTTCTTACTATGGTGTAACAGGTGTACCCAACGGTTTCGTTGATGGTACGGGTATTGCCAACGACTGCGGTTATTACGCCAATGCTCCTGCCTGCCTCACAGGCGACGAGCTCCAGTCGCGTGCTGCTGTGACTTCACCGGTTGAGCTGGTGCTGACACACAGCGTGACTGCTGATTACGACTCTATCGTGATCAACCTTTCTGTGACTTCTTCCATTGACCTGAGCGGCCAGCTCCGTCTGCATGTTGCTATTGTTGAGGAAGAAGTAATCTTTGCCAGCCAGCCAGGCACCAACGGCGAACTTGATTTCTATCAGGTTATGCGCAAGATGCTGCCCAACGGTAACGGTACAACTATCACTGCCTTCGCTGCCGGCGAAACCAAGACTTACACTTTTGCATGGCCCATCGGATATGCTTATGATGTAAACAAGCTGGGTGTATCAGCATGGCTGCAGAACAACACGTCCAAAGAGGTGTACAACTCTGCCCGCTCACTGCCTGTAGGAGGTATTCCTTCAGCCGGTGGTACTGTGATTAATTCCATGAGCCCGATCGTTTGCACTTCAGGTGCCAACCCGACGTTCACCCTGGCTAACACAGGCACAGCCGACATCACTACAGCCAACTTCCAGTACCGCGTTGGTACGGGCGCCTGGACCAACTTCACATGGAACGGTACACTCGCGCCGGGAGCCTCTACTGTGATCACTCTGGCAGATGTGGCTATCACAACTGCTGGCAACACCAAGATTGACATCCGTCTTTCCAGCACTAATAACGGTGGCCAGACTAACCTGGTTGATATTCTGACACTGAATATCAAGGGGCTTTTCAGCGCTCCGTCAACAGTACCCTTTGTGAACGCTTTCCAAAGCTCCACTTTCCCGCCTGCAGGCTGGAACATATCCAATGCCGGCACAAACGGCTGGAAACTCGTTACCAATGCAGGTTCTCAGGGCAGCACGCGCTCAGCGAAGAACAATATGTTCGACTATGACGCAGCCAATACAGAGCTGATCACTCCCAAAATCACACTTCCTGCATCCAGCGCTCCGTCAACACTCGTGTTTGACCACGCTTATGCCTACTACAACGACGCTTATTTCGACAGCCTCCGTGTTGACATCACTGCCGACTGCGGCGCTACCTGGACTACCATCTTCCACGATGGCTACGAAGGCCTGGCTACTGCTCCTGTGGCTACTGCTGCATTCACGCCTACTGCCGATCAGTGGAGATCAAACACTATTGACCTCACTGCCTACAATGGCTCCGAGGTAATTATCCGTTTTGTAGCTGAAAGCGGTTATGGCAATAATGCCTACCTCGACAATGTGAACGTGACCACAGTAAGTGGTGTCAAAACACTTGATCTGGCCAGCTTCACACTGAATCCGAACCCGACCAAAGACGTTGCTGAAGTTCGCTTCAGCCTCGAAAACAGTCAGGAAATTCAGCTTCTGGTGTTCGATGCAATCGGCTCTCTCGTTCAGTCACGCGAACTCGGCAACCTGAACACAGGTGAGCACCGTGTGGCTCTCGACGCTGCCCTCCTTACTACCGGTTCATACCGCGTGGTACTGCAAGGCGCCGAAGGTGTAGCCCAGACTCAGTGGGTTATTGTGAAATAACCTTGCTGTATCTCTGATTTATCCAGACGCCGGATGCAGGGTTTATGCCCTGTATCCGGCGTTTTTCTGTAAACACACCAAAATGATTCTGTTGCCTTGAAAATTTATCTGATAGCGGGAGAAGCCTCCGGTGACCTGCACGCAGGCAATATGCTGAAGGCGCTGAAACAAATACGCCCCGAAACAGAGTGCCGCGCATGGGGCGGCGACAAACTGACGGAAGCAGGGGCAACTGTGGTCAAACACTACCGCGACCTGGCATTTATGGGTTTCGTGGAGGTATTAAAACACCTGGGTACCATACTCCGGAATTTGTCCTTCTGTAAAAAAGATATCCTGGCGTACAACCCGGACGCACTCGTGCTCGTGGACTATCCCGGTTTCAATATGCGGATTGCACGCTGGGCGAAGAACAGAGGCATACGGGTCATTTACTATATTTCTCCTCAAATATGGGCATGGCGGCAGTCGAGAGTACACCAGATTATACGTGACGTTGACAAAATGCTTGTAATTCTGCCTTTCGAGAAAGAATTTTACCAGCGTTTCGGAATGGAAGCCACTTATGTGGGCCATCCGCTGCTGGATGCACTGATAGCAGAACAGAACCAGCATGAAGATGTTACATTCCCCGAAAAAACCATTGCACTGCTTCCCGGCAGCAGGAAACAGGAAATTCAGCGTATTCTGCCGCGCATGCTGTCTGTAACGCCATTTTTTCCGGACTATAACTTTATTATTGCTGCCGCCCGGGAACAACCGGATGAAATGTACACACCCTGGCTGCAAGCATACCCGCACGTGCGCATTGTGCGCGATCAGACCTACCCCCTGCTCCGGCACTCGGTGGCCGCTTTGGTGAAGTCGGGTACATCTACGCTGGAGACGGCACTGCTCGATGTTCCTCAGGTGGTGTGTTATTCGAGCAACCGTATCTCGTATTATATCGCCAGATTACTCATCAGGGTGAAATATATTTCTCTGGTAAATCTGGTAGCGGATGCCCCGCTGGTTCGGGAACTGATTCAGGATGATCTGAATACCGCGAATCTTGAAATGGCATTAAAAGAACTGCTCAACCCTGCCTCTGCCTCGGAAATGAAAGAAAACTACGCTGCGCTGAGAGAAAAACTCGGTTCGGGGGGAGCATCTGCCAGAGCGGCACAGGCTATTTCAGAGAGTCTGGAGTAATTCTTTTAATACATCGTTCAGAGAAGAAATAGCCAGTGGAATATTCCAGCCGGCGCGATTTCTTGGCTCCACATAATTGGAAACGGATCTTATTTCGAGGAACCTGACACCGGACAGCAGACAACAATAAAACACAGCGGCTCCCTCCATACTCTCAGTCTGGGCATCGGGATACCTGTTCATCAGTGCCATCCTCGACGCGTCCGTACCAGTGGCCCGGCCTACGGTCAGACCGCGTACCTGGCGGAGGAAATGAACATTTTCCATATCCGGATTTACAAGACGGCCGTCCCGGTACGGGAACTCCTCGGGGTCGAGCAGATTCATGTCAAACAGATTAATCAGGCGTCCGTCTGACTCCTCGGCACCCAGATCGGCCAGTTGCTCCTCCCCTACCAGCACCACGTCTCCATGCGCCAGCGAACGATCGTAAGCTCCGGCAATACCGGCATTAATCAGGAGGTCGGGTTTCCTGCCGGAGAGATAACCTGCCAGTTTCCAGGTGGTGGCCACCGGCCCGACACCCGTTACAAGCACTGATACACGGTGGCTGCCCAGCGTGAATTCGTTGTCGGTTCCCGGTTGCGAGAGCGTTTCGAGCCACTGAATGGTAGGGGCAATTTCGAATGGCGTGGCAGAAACAAGCGTAATATTCAAAGTTTCGGACTAATTTTGCTGTTAACAAAGGATAAAGGTAATGCTTGATCTGATAACCGACCTCGACAAATCGCTCTTCCGGGTAATCAATACCGGTATGAGCAATGATTTTTTTGACACGATAATTCCCTGGCTCAGGGAGGGGAAACTGTGGGCACCGCTATATCTGTTCCTTGTCTCGTTTCTGTGGATCAATTTCAGACGCCGTGGATTGATTATTGGCCTGGGACTGATTCTGAGCGTCGGACTAACTGATTTCACATCGGGTACGCTCATCAAAAAAAATGTACAGCGGGTCAGGCCCTGCAACGACCCTTCGATGGAGATGATGATTATTGAGCGGGTACCTTGCGGGAGCGGCTATAGTTTTACGTCAAACCACGCAGCAAACCACTTTGCCATAGCCACATTTCTCATCGCTGTTTTCGGGCGAATTGACCGCCGAGTCAGGTATGCAGCCGTGTTGTGGGCTGGTTCCATCGCATTTTCACAGGTATATGTAGGGGTACACTACCCGCTGGATGTACTATTCGGGGCCCTGTTGGGCAGTCTGACCGGAGGACTTACCGGTCGCTGGTTCAGTCGTCGTTATCCTTTATGGGCGGCTTCCTGAAATCAATAATAGCCGTCCAGACCGACAATCTTTTGTCGTCGAGACGAGTCCATATTGGTCTGACCATCCCGCGGTGGGCTGAAATATTATTGTAATCACCGAAAAAAACGCGGGTTTCGTTGCAGTTCGGTGCAAAAGACGAGCTGCTGACCAGCATATTTTTGAAAGTTTTGCCGCCGTTCTGACTGGCTGCAACAAATACTTCCGTAGAAAGCGGATCCCTGGCGTTTCTTCGGTCGTAATACACGATATAAAGGTGTCCGTCGGTCTGATCAATAGCCATCCACGACATGTACTGTTGTTTCCCGGGCGGGTCGTCATTTACACGCAGGGCCTTGCTCCATGTTTTGCCACCGTCGGTACTTTTACAGATGAAAATATCCGTGTCGAGGTTACCGTTTCGCTGATCCGACCAGTTTATGTACAGGTCTCCGCGGTTGGGGCCATTGGAGAGGTCGCAAACCAGGATCGGCATACCGTTGCAGCGGCCGATACCGGCTACATCGAATGACCAGCCCCCGGGCTGATCGGTCACTTCAATATCCTGTTCCAGCCACGTTTTCCCGCCATCGGAGGACACATCAAACCAGATTTTGTTATTCCAGCTCCAGGCGACATATATTTCACCTTTGGGTCCGAATGCCGGCACTGCGCCTTCGGGCGTGTTATCTCCGTCGAGACAGTCGCCCTCGAACTGATTGATTACAACCGGGGTCGTCCAGGTAGTACCGCCGTCATCGCTGCGGCTGAAAAGAATTCGGGAGCGGTCCGTTTCAACACGTTCGGAGTTATAGGAGTCGAACTCCGTCCAGGTGCATATCAGTGCGTTGGTGCGCGGATCGGCGCAGAGCCAGTGTTTGTCCTGATCCTTCGGGTGGCTCATCCCGGTATAGCTGCTGGTGGGGTATGTTTTGCCGCCATCAGTACTTTTCTGGATAACAATCCGGTCGAGCAGGTGTTCGCTGGCCCAGCCATCGCGGTCGGGGTCGCTCAGGTGTGCATAGTAGAAATTACCTTTCCAGTCGGCGATGACGACGGGGTCGCCGAACACACCGTAATCCGATTCGAGTTTGCCGGCATCCCAGGTCAGACCACCGTCGTGGCTCCAGTAGTACCGGTCAATGACAGCGCCGGCGGCCATTTGGAGCGGGTTGGCCGGGTTAATACAGATCGAAGGTTCACAGGGCCCGTAAACATCGCCTTCCACCGTACCTGCAATCATGACATTTTTGAAGGCAGAGCGGTTTCCGACCGTTTTTTTTGTTTGAGAACAGGCTGTAATTGCGAAGAGCAGGGTAAAAACAGCGATAAAATTCAGTTTGTACATAAGTTGTGTTTAACTGCGGTTACCGAAAAGCAGGCTTCCGATCCTGACGAGTGTACTGCCCTCTTCGAGCGCAATTTCCCAGTCGCCCGACATACCCATGGATATTTCACAAAACCAGGGTACTTTTTCAAAAAACCGGGATTTGAGTGCGTCAAAAATTGATTTAAGGTGCCTGAACTCACTTCTGATCAGCGTCTGGTCATCGGTGAAGGTAGCCATGCCCATTACCCCGCAGATGCGTACATTTTTCATTTCACTGAAAGCGGGGTCGCTCAGCATGTCGGCGGCTTCCTGTTCGCCAAGTCCGAATTTGGATTCCTCCGAGGCGATATGAAACTGCAGCAGACAGTCAATAACCCGGTTGTTTTTTGCGGCCTGTTTATTGATTTCCCTCAGGAGTTCGGGGCTGTCCACAGAGTGAATCAGTGCAATATAGGGGGCTATGAATTTTACTTTGTTGGTTTGCAGGTGGCCGATCAGGTGCCACTCGATATCTTTTGGGAGCGTTTCATATTTTTGCTGCAGTTCCTGAACGCGGTTTTCACCGAAGATTCGTTGCCCTTTGAGGTATAATGGCATGATACGTTCGGGAGGGTGTGTTTTCGACACCGCTACCAGACGAGCATTTTTTTCAGCCAACTTTTGTGTAATTATATCCAGCATCGGAGGCAAAAGTAAGCGCTTGTTACCTGAATTTGTTCATTAATCAAGGGGGAAGCATTACCTTTCGGCTTTTTACAGCTTCTTTTAACATAATCATCTGCAGCCTTTAAAGAAATGAACCGAGTCCTGTCAAGTTTCCTGGCCATTTTTTCCTTTACCTGCAGCCTGGTACAGGCTCAGCAATGCCCCACGCTGAGTCAGAATGCCACGCTGACTTCTCCGGATTGCCAGCCCGGTCTGAATCCGTGTACGCTGTGTCCGGGCGACACCTACACACTCAATGCCAATGGCAACAATCTTCATGTTGGAGACTGCATAAACTGGTATGTGAGCACCACCCCGGGTTTCAATCCGTACAATGGTCAGGGCACTCTGCTTGGTTGTTCCGAGATTACAACTCCGCCGCCGGATCCGTGCAACCCCAATCCGATTTTGCTCGGTTTCTTTGTCAACGCCTGCGGGACTGAGGAAAATAACGAGTTCCTGGCGATGTGGTCGGGAGGAGGTTTCTATGTGAGTGATCTTTCCATCACCTACGACGACCCGGCGAATAACGGCTGCGGATTTCAGTCGCCGAGCGGAGATGTGGTTTCTTCCATTGGAGACGACTGTCCGGGTGCTGTTTATGTTGGACCGGGAGAAGCTGTACCAGCCAACGTACCTGTGATCATCTTTACCAGTGCATCCACTGATTTCAACTATAACTTTGGCGGACTCTGTGCCAACTTCGGTACTGTTTATGTATTACAGAGTAGTTGTACCCCGTCGGGAGACGGCGTTTTCCCCCAGACAGGATCAGGAAGTGCCACTACCACTGTTTCCATTGGCTGCTGGTCTGATGCCATTTCCTATAACATCAATCAGCTGGTGGGTGGTAATGGTGCTTTTGTAGCCCAGGTTCCAATTCTGGGTACTACCTTCTACGGAAATGCCGGCTGCAGCTGGCCTGGCTTCCCGGGGCTTCCGGGCGACGATCCGATTATCATGGTTGAACCACTGGAAGTAGAAGTTACTGCCGATGAGTGCAACATGGGGCCCTATTACATAGTAGGCATATACGAGCCGCTACCGCAGAACTGTCCGCAGGTATTCACCAACTACCTCTCCTATGATGTGGTTTGTCCGGAGCCGGAACTTGGAACAGCTGATTTGTGTGCCAACGCTCCACCGTTCAATCTGGTGACCATACAGGATCCGGGTGTACCAAGCGGGACGTGGTCGGGCACCGGAGTTACCGGCACCACATTCAATCCGGCGGGTTTGAGCGGCCCGATAGATCTAACATTTACCCCTACGTCCGATTGCGGCGTTCCTGCGACCACCACCATCAACGTATTTGAGGCGGTAACGGCCATGATTGATTCCGTCCCCACTGTTTGTGCCGGCGGTTCGGTTTTACTCACGGTACATTTTACGGGTACGGGCCCCTGGACGTTCGATCTGACAGCCAACGGATCGCCAGTGGGATCGTTCAACACATTTGACAATCCGTTTATCATACCCGTATCACCATCTGCCAACACCAATTATGTGATCAGAAATCTGCGCGATGATGCCGGTTGTACGGGGCCCAACGCTTCACGTCAGGTACTGGTGTCGAGCGGAGCTGCCGTGGCAACCCTCAGTCTGATCGGGAATGATACAATATGCTCGGCTACTCCGGCACAGCTTTCGGTGAGTTTCCAGAATGGTGTACCGGCCTACGGATTTGTGTATGCAATTAATGGCATTGCCCAGCCGCCGGTGAACAATATCAACACCAGTCCATATCTGCTATCATTCAATTTGTCCTCCACATCAACCGTTTCACTGGTCAGCATGACAGACAATGGAGGATGCCCGGGTACCGTATCAGGACAGGCTACTGTAGCCGTACTGCCCTCACCGACTGCGCAGCTGACCTCGGATACCGTACAGGTGTGCGCCGGATCAACAGATTCGCTCACCATTAAATTTACCGGGACAGCACCGTTTATTTACACATTCCGGATTAACGGAGTAGCCCAGCCACAGGACACCGTGCTGACCAATATGATCA
>JBEGNB010000184.1:0-5418 GCA_041182785.1 Bacteroidota bacterium | reverse complement strand
GTAATTGTCCATTTAAATTATTATTTGGAAAATTGACCTTTTGAAAAATAGCCACTTTTGCCAAATCTTGTTCAAATGAAAAGTAAGGATCGCTGTCTATCCCGTTCTATCCCGAACCGTCCCGTTCTTTCCCGTTCTATCCCGAACCGTCCTTTTGACTGATTGCTGGTCCTCTATGTTTGCAGGCAGAATAATCACTCAAAGATGATGATGCCCGGCTCACAATCACACTACACTTCTCTTTTCACCACGATTTCCGGTCTGATTGATTGGCGGACTGGGCAAGGCGATTACCTACAAACCGATTCTGGCGAGTATCACGGTAGCGGTGACGGTTTTTCTGGAGGTGGGACTGCGGAAGTTCCTGCCGTACTCGTTCAGGGCCATTCTGTACCGCCGTTTTTCCGGTCTTCATCTGCTGATTACTGTTCCGGTACTGCTTATCACGGTCGCCCTGATGGTGGCACTGGGCTACCTGAGTGTGCAGGGCAGTCACGAGATCGTCCGGCAGATAACTCCCGACCCGCAGGTGATACCCGAAGACCCGATTATGCTGCGTTCGGAGGATGATCGGGAGAACGCGCTGTCGCTATGGCGGAGCGATTCGGCCCTGCTGGAACAGCAGTTTTTGTCGCTGCAGCGGGGTGTGGAGGCGCGTTATCGCCCTAAAATAGAGCGAAACCCGGATGCCGGAGCGCAACAGGCCGTGGAGATCAGTATGCTGGAGCGCAAAAAAACGGATGCCCTGCTGGATGCCGGACGTCGCCGCGACGAGCGGCTGGCACAGATCGCTGCTGATCGCCGGGAGGCGCTGGAGCGGGTCAGTGTATCGAACAAGTCGGCTGCCGAGGCGGTTTCCGTGCGCACCGACCGTTACGGGGGCGGACTGGCGTGGTTTACGCTGATTGCGATGGGGGTTTTCATTTTCAGTATCGGGATTGAGGAGGTACACCGCAAGGGTTCAGGCATGACGGAGGTGGTGGTGCCGGGGCATTATTCGTTCAGCCCCGGACTGGTCGGTGAGCTGCGGTGGGCAGTAGAGAACAGACTGAATTACCGGCTGCGGGCAAAAATCAGGGAGTTTGAGGCACTCACGCCCCTGCTGGAGGAACTCGAGAAGGAGCTACCGAAGGTGCGTAAAATCCCTGAAATGCCGGTATATCTGAATGCAAAACCATGTAGAAAGTGTGGCAAGCCTTATCTGGAGCGCACGACCTGGCAGTTGTTTTGCAGCAAGAAATGCCGCCTGTCGTTCCATGAGACCAAGCATGGTCGGCCGTACCTGCCCCACAAGCTGTACCGTGCCCGCCAGCATAGCATGAACGGCAAGAAGCTGGCGCTGGAGTTGTTTTAGGGGTGAGGTGATAACCGAGTGGTATTATTTTAATTACCCAACGGATGTGTTCAGATTTCTGTGTCAGGGTTGTATTCACTATCTGACACTGTTTTGTGAACAGTCTCCAGTCTCCCGAAATGTGAAAGAACTTCAATGAGATCTTCACCTTAAATTGTGTACCCTTTCTTACCCGTTATAATGGAAAATTTTATATTTATTGAAATTACAACATTTTTACTATATTTGCCTGAGCTACTTAGCCATTTTTTCTAAAACCTAAATGAAAACTTTCTCATGCAGTCAACATTGTTTCGACCTTATTTAATTCTAATTTTTTTGTTGTTATGTATCCTGTACCTCGCAGAATCCTGTAGTCTCAAAAAAGAGACTATTACAGTCTCAGACACTGTCTCTGCATTTGGACAGTGGGGAACACTCCGGGCCGGGAAATACATCGCTGGTTACAAGGACACGGTATTGTTCAAGGAGGATGAGATCTTTTCATATCTTAATTACAAGGATCATAAACCTTTCTTTGTCAGCATTTGGTACCCCGCCCATGAAAATACCAAATTGCCTTATATGAACTTGGAAGATTACCTGGAGTATCCCCAACACGAAAAATATGCCACTCTTTATGATTCTATGATATCTGAATTCCATCAGATTATTCTTGAATATGGAGTCAATATAAATATTGCCGGTGATCGCAATAAACCTGTTTTTGATGAAGGGCAAAAGAAGCTTTTCAGGGACGTACTTAGTACAACTGTTCGTGCTAAATTTAATTTGACTCCGGTAAAAGGAAAATTCCCTTGTATTCTTTATCACCATGGAGCCCAAAGTTTACCATTCGACAATAATGTTTTTTGCGAACTCATGGCCAGTTATGGTTACATAGTAGTATCATCCACTTATAACCTGCCAGACGAACGATTTGGAGGTTTGACGACATCAACGGATAATCGATTTGATGATGTAACAGATATAGATTTCATTGTCAATTTTGTTAAGCAGGTACCCAGTGTTGACAAAACTCGTTTAGTAGCCGTTGGCCATAGCTGGGGCGCACAATCTCTAATAAGACATGACAACGCCAAAACGGAAAAAAGTTTCAGGGGAATTGTATCGCTTCATACCACGTTGGAGGACAAACCCCTTGATTACGCAAAGGAATCATGGCCTGAATTTCAATATATGTATGATAATCAGTGTGAAAGAAGTACCACTCCTGTAGCGCTGTTGGCTCCATTGTCATGGCGTTCACAAGAGAAAACCGACACACTCTCAACTGGTGAAACGATTACAAAATCAAATGTTTTTTATACTATGCCAGATTTTAAAGCCTTTCGTTTAAATAAAACAACGCCCTATATGTTCTCAATCATTAACTACCAGGTTACCCATGATGGATTCATCTCATTAGGGAATTTCCGATTTCCATATTGTGAAAATTATATGCTGAATGATCGTGCGGAAATAATTTCCCAACAGGTTTATTATGAAAATATAGTAAATTTCTCAAAAAATGCAATTGAATCATTCATAAAAAGCAATACATTCCCTTCAACAAAAGATAAACCCGGAGTTTTCCTGTGTGAATTTTACAACAGCCTCAAACCGTCAATTTCATCCGAATAAATATTCCGCCTCACCCGATTTTCACACCCCCAAAAACCTCCACCGGTATCTCTCCCAGAAAACCCGTCCAACACCACCTTGTATTTCCGGCTTCTATTTAGGAAGTCTGTATTTTGCAGGGGTTTCAGGTTTCGGCTCCACCCGGAGCGCTGTGGTTAACCTGGTTTTGTTAAACCGCAGAGTAGTGCAGAGTTAACCGCAGAGTTACGCAGAGTATGATTCTTTGCGTAACTCTGCGGTTGAACCAAACGGGTTTGCAGCATACAAAACACGTTACAGACACAGCCCCATCACCCCGACTAATGACAGTCTGTGATTTGCCGGACAACCTCGATATCAATATCCAAAAGGTCGGAAATCTCTTCGACTGATTTACCTTTTTTACGAAGTTTAAGAACTGTATTCGTTCTTTCTTCTTCTTTTGCAGTCCTTATTATTTCCCTGGCGTCTATTTCGATATTGTGGTTGCGACTCGCAATACTCATCATGTGACGCAGATAAGCGTCATATGCCTTACGCTCCTTTTCAGGAAGTTTCATGGTATCCAGCTTCTCGTTCGCTTCTTTCAAACCTTTGGCTGAAAAGGCAGGTTTGATTTCAGCGTTTTTCAAGAAGTATATCCACTCGTCTAATTTATCTTTTACTTTATTTCTGAATTTTCCTGTCTTAATCACCCAATATTCCGGGTAAATTTCATGTACACTGCCTTTATTATAAACTTCGACTTGTTTTTCGGAAAGACCTAAAATATCGCCTTTATGGATGCCTTTAAACACAGTTGTTCCATGATAAACGTAGTCCTTCCCTTGTCCCAAATCAAAGTATGCGATAGTAATTGATATAACTTTTTTGACATTCGCATATGCCTGGCTTTCCCGGATATGTTCTGTGATTGCTTTCGATGCTCCGAAAAGCATACGATGAAAGTAGTCGTATTCCTGGGTAATTTGAACCACGATAATCACGAGTTCGCCCTTGTGGTTCTCCACAAGGACATCTACTCGATTGAACTTGTCATCGGCTTCTTCTTTGTTGGCTTCGCTCTCGAGTATATGCTTGATTTTTACATCTTCCTCGAGCAGTTCAGATAGAAACCCTTCGAGTATATCGAAGTTGGCTTTGTGGCGAAGTATTTTCTTCATCGCCCAGTCGAATCGAACTGAGCTGGTCGGGTAAATTTGGACAGCAACTTAAGAAAACTTAAACTTGCAGTTGCTTATGAAAAACACGAGACGCAAACACACAGACAGCTTCAAAGCCGAAGTGGTGATGGAGGCATTAAAGGAGCGCAAGACGCTTGCTGAACTGGCGCAGGAGTACCAGCTTTCGCCGGCACAGATAAGTACATGGAAGGCAGAGTTTCTCTCTAATGCCCACCTGATCTTTGGCTCCAAACGCAAGAAAGAAACGGCACCCGATACCTTGTCGGATGATCTTTTCAACCAGATCGGACGGCTCAAGATGGAAATTGAGTGGCTAAAAAAAAAGTTGAAATGATTCCTCTTGACGACCGGCGAGACTGGATTGAAACGAGCCATCCCGGACTCAGTGTTTCTGATCAGTGCCGGATAGCTCAAGTGCCCCGGAGTAGTTTTTACTATCGGAAAGAGGCTGTTAATGACAAATATGATGAAGTAATGAAGGTGATGGATCGCCTTTACCTGGAAGATTGCACACTGGGTACCCGACGTTATGTAGCGGAACTGAAGGATCTTGGGTTCCTGCTGGGTCGTGACAAGGTACGCTCACTGATGCGCACGATGGGTATTTGCGCAGTCTACCGCAAACCTCGGACAACGGTGATTGATCCGGCCAGGTACAAGTTTCCTTATCTTTTGCGCGGTTATCAGACCAGCCGTCCGAATGAAGTCTGGAGCATTGATATTAGCTATATCCCTATGAAACAGGGTTTTATGTACCTGTTTGCTATAATTGATGTACACAGCAGGTACCTGGTCTCCTGGAGCTTATCCAACAGTATGGATGCCGACTGGGTGGTAAAAAACATCAAATCGGCGGTCAAGAAATATGGGAATCCACAGATCATCAACTCGGATCAAGGTAGCCAGTTTACTTCGGATGAGTATGTAAGAGCGATTACAGACATGAAGGGCGTGCGCATCTCTATGGATGGGAAAGGGCGTGCCATTGACAATGTATGGATAGAGCGGTTTTTCAGAACCCTCAAGCATGAGCACGTGTATCTGAACCCCAGTGGGGACGGTTCTGAGCTGTACCGAAGCATCAGAAACTTCGTGAACTACTACAATCACCGGCGGAAACATTCATCACTGGAGTACCAGACCCCAGCCAGTGTGTATTATGCACAGTCAGACGAAAAAGGGACAGAAGGCATGGGAAATCAATCAACCCGCCACCGCAAAGGTATCGCATGCCTGCACGAAGGTAAAGGTCAGGCCCTTCGGGTTGCTACCGAAAAA
>JBEGNB010000183.1:0-13369 GCA_041182785.1 Bacteroidota bacterium | reverse complement strand
CAATTTCACGGTATTGACGGTCAGAAAATCTGACCGGTAATGTTCCGGAAGCGGAAGCGGGGTAGTATCGCCGTCGGGAACCAGCACTGGAATCGCATTGATACGGATTTTAAGTTCTCCGGCTGTGTCCATAGCTTTGTAAACCTCCAGCAAGTCGGGCATAACAGCCGGATCAGTAGCGGAGCTGATGCCGAGTTTAAGAAAGGCTTCCTGAGCTGCCAGTATCATCTCCCTGTACATGGCAGGGGTATATTCAGGCAGAAATTTTCTGGCAAGCCCCAGGGCAGTTTCACTCAACACGCCCGAGGGTTCTCCGTCGCTGTTCACCCGGATTTCACCCCCTCCGGGAACGGGCGTGTGTTTGCTGATTCCGCACAGCTCAAGTGCCCTCGAGTTGAGCACCACCATGTGCGCGCAGGTGCGCGTAATGTGACACGGACGGTTTTTCACCACTTTGTCCAGATCCAGGCGATCGGGCATCCGCCGGTCAGGGAAATTGGCTTCGTTGAAGCCGCGGGCCATTATCCAGGGCTTGTCGGGATTGTTTCGGGCAAAATCAGCAATTTTATCCAGCATTTCCTCCATACTGCGCACACCCCGCAAATCAAGCAGGTATGTCTGCAGGTCGCCCACTTTCCAGATATGTATATGGGCATCGTTGAACGCCGGCAGCAGTGTCTGTCCCCGCAGGTTTATCTCTTCAGCACCGCTTCCCAGGTGCGCGCGCACCTGCTCCGGTGTACCCGTACACACGATCCTGTCATCCGATATGCCTACAGCCTCCACCTGCGGCTGAAGGGGATTCTGTGTCAGAATAGTACCGTTGGTGAAAATGCGCTTTGTCATTTCAGCCGTGAAATTTTGTTACAGCAATCCCCTTTTTTCATGGGCTCTGTGAATGGCTGCCTCCAGTACCGATAGTCCTTCAGAAAGCTGGTTTCGGGTGATGACCAGCGGGGGAAGCAGGCGTATGCAATTGGAATAAAGTCCGGCGCGTATCAGCAGGATGCCGTTGGACACAGCATCCCGGATAATCTCGAGGGTGAGGTCCGGATCGGGCTCTCTGCTTTTGCGGTCTTTTACGAACTCAACCAGGCGCATGGCGCCCAACCCGCGCACGTCACCCACCAGCGGGTATTTTTTCTTCCAGCCCTCCAGTGTTTTCCGGATCTGGTTGCCCACGTTTTCCGCTTTTGCAAGAAATTCGGTACTTGAGATGATTTTTACCGCCTCTATGGCTGCCGCACAGGCTACCGGACTACCGCTGTACGTGCCGCCGACACCACCCAGATGCGGTGCGTCCATTATCTCTGCCTTGCCCACAACTGCTGCAATCGGGAAGCCGGCTCCGAGCGACTTGGCCGTGGTAATCATATCAGGTACCACCCCCGAGTGCTCGCAGGCGAATACCTTGCCTGTACGACCCATACCGGATTGTATTTCATCAAAGATCAGGACAATATGGTGCTTGTCGCATATCTCCCGCAGTTTCCTCAGGAATTCAGCGGGAATCGGCACGAAACCGGCTTCTCCCTGTACCGGCTCAATCAGGATGGCTGCCACGGCAGACGGATCTACCTGTGCGATCAGGGCATGGTCCAGTTGAGCAATTGAATAGTTCAGGTATTGTGTGGCAGTCATGCCCTCCGGCACCCGATACATGTTGGGGGTTGGCAGACGGTATATATCACTCGCCATGGACCCGAACCCTTTCTTGAACAGGTTGTACTTGCTCGTCAGGCTCAGTGTCAGGTGTGTACGCCCGTGATAACCGCCCTCAAATACGATGATGGCAGGGCGTTGGGTATAGTAGCGGGCAATATTAACCGCATTTTCCACGGCTTCCGACCCGGAGTTGGAAAAGAGTGTTTTCTTGGGGAAATCACCCGGTGTCACCTGATGAAGCAATTCAGCCAGCTCCACCACGGGCTCATAGGTGGTTACAATGGCACAGGTGTGTATGAAACGGTCCATTTGCTTTTTGGCTGCGTTGACCACTGCGGCAGGCGAATGTCCCACGTTGGCCAGACCGATACCGCCGGCGAAATCAAGCAGGGTGTTCCCGTCCACGTCCTTTACCACTGCACCGCGCGCCGACTCAACCACTACATCAGTGGAACGGGCAGCACCAGCGGGCAGGGTAGCTGTCCTGCGGGCCAGTATATCCTTGCTTTTCGGACCGGGAATGGGAGTTTTCAGGTCAATGGTTTTTTTTATTTCTGTTTCCGTCATGGCAGAAGTGTTTTGTAATTAATACTGTAAAGTATCAGGTGAATCCGTCAGGAAATGTCTTTTTCAACGGGTAATATCATCATGACACCGCCGTTACCGCACTGAGGGTCATCGAGGTAATGATGAATCAGGCGCAGCAATTCAAATCCCAGTTTTTGTTGCGTACCCACCGTGGGATCAAAAATATTTCCCTTCAGCATTTCGGCATAGTATTCGTCCAGACTCATCCGGTCGGCATAATCCAGGTATCCATTGGGCATCCCGACCGTGATTTGCCCCTTCAGACCCAGCGTACGGCACAACTCCTGACGAGCCCGGTATATCGCTTTGGCTATACCCTGACCACGGTAGTCCGGATGGACACCCACATCCATACCATACAGCCAGTCGCCGTCATCCTCATGGGTAGTCATCCACAGGTTATCGGAAATTTCCAGATAGGTGTGATCTTCTTCCGGCAGGTGGTGACGGATGGTAGTACTCATGCCTATGATTTTGTCACCGTCCAGTACCACGAATTGCCCCTCCGGAAATAATTCGATGTGTTTCAGGTAGTGCCTTGCCTGCAGTGTCTCCTCGGGCGACAGGGTAGGGAAGACGATGCGCTGCAACTCACCCAGCCCTTCCGCATGCACGGGAAGTGTGTTCTGAATTATGTAACCCTGCGGTAATTCCCGATGGTACATGCTCAATGATTATGTTTAATTCTCCGGGGATTGTTGCCCGGTTAATCAGGTGAAATTAATAAAAAAAACCGCAGGCCAGAAATAGCATGGCGGCAATACCCGCTGCCATGAGGCTATAGGGGAATTGGGCAAACGACAACTGAACATTGGAACATTCCGTGCTGTTGGATGTCAGCACAGTTACGTCGGAAATTATGCTGGCCTGTGATCCGAATGCGCCGGATTAAAAAAAGGCAGCCAGTGAAAGCCATACATTCGCTCCGACGGCCTGCGCCAAAGGTACTACGATCGGCAGGGCAACTGCATATAGCCCCCAGGAAGAGGCTGTGGTGTAGGAAATAAAGCTCAGTGCCAGAAATACAATCATTGGCAGCATATTTTTGGATAAAACAGGTCTTACGCTGTCAATTACATAGGGTGTGAGGCCCATTTCGTCGCCCACCCTTTTCAGGATGTATGACATGGTAAGAATGGCCAGCGCCACGATCATGGTTTTGAAACCGTCGAAAACGCCCTCTGAAACGGCCTCAAAGCGCATGACTCCTGCAATCCAGTAGTACATATAAGTAAATGAGACGCCAACCAGTACACCTTTGAGGGCATCTTTGTTCAGCAGCAGTGTGGCTGCAATAAGGACGCCAAGTGGCAGAAGGAAGTGTATTGGCCCCGATTTTCCGTGACTGGCCTGTTCGCCGCCTGCCTCACCGGAAGTAATCGCGACTGTACTATTTTTCGCAGCCGCTTCGGCCGCTTTCAACCGGCCGATTACCGGGAAATAACCCAGTCCGACCAGTAATGCCAGCGTGGTAATGGCCCATGGATAAAACATAAACGGTATGGTATGCACAAATCCCTGAAATGCCTGTCCCTTTTCAACTACCTGATTGCTCTCAAGCAGACTTCCGCAATAAATGGACCAGGTGCTCATTGGTATCAGCAGGCAGACGGGCGCTGCGGTAGCACTCACCATAAATGCCAGCATCTCGCGGGAGACTTTATAGTTGTCTGTAATTTTACGCATGGTGACGCCGGTGGCCAGTGCACTCATGTAATCGTCTATGAAGATTACAACTCCCATTAACCACGATACCAGCAACGAGCTGCGCCGGTTTTTGACGTACCTGAGCAGGTAGTCGCCAAAGGCCATCACGCTGCCCGACTGTATAATCAGGTGTATCAGGGAACCATACAGTCCGCATACAAGTATCACCCAGACCATATCCTCCTGTTGCAGGGTTTTGGTCATCGCTTCCACAAAGTTGCCCGGGAAACCGGACGGACTGATCATCAGGAATCCGACCAGGCAGCCTGCCAGAAGCGGCTCAAAGGCCCTGCGGGTAATGATGCCGAGGATGACGACAACCAGCGGAGGAACAAGTGAATATATGCCCATGTACAAGGTGGTTTGTGTGATTCAAGACTGATTATTCAGACCACTTCATCACAGGTTTCCTATTGCAATCAGTTTCTTCTCCATATACTCGTGCAGGCCCTCTTCTCCACATTCATAACCGGAACCGCTCTGTTTCCAGCCGCCGAAGGGTGCCTCAATTGCATGAGCAGCCCATTCATTGATTCCGACGATGCCAAATTCCAGCGCCTCCGAAATGTGAATACTGGTATTCAGATCGTTGGTCCAGAGGTACGCAGCCAGTCCGTACTCCGTATTATTGGCCAGAGAAACAGCTTCTTCCGGGGTATCGAATGGCGTGACGCTCATCACCGGACCAAATATCTCCTGCCTGAACAGCGGATTGGTGGCGCTTACGTCCCTGACGAGTGTCGGCTCGTAGAAATATCCGTTCTCGAGTCCGGCCGGAATTTTTCCTCCACAGAGCAGGCTGCCACCGGCTGCAATTCCTGCCTCCACGACGCCGGCTACATGATCCCGCTGCCGGGCGTTGATGAGCGGACCAATCTGTGTGGCAGGATCAGCGCCATTGCCGACTTTCAGTTTACCCAGATGACTGGCAGCCAGTTCGCAAAACTGCTCATAGATATTTCTGTGCACGATAAATCGCTGTGGCGACACACAAACCTGTCCGCAATTGCGCGTTTTGGCTACTGCGGCTGCTTTGGCCAGCGATTCTACATCCACGTCGGGGAAAATGATGCAGGGTGCATTGCCTCCCAGCTCCAGCGACAGTCTTGTGTGCGTCACGGATGCCGCATTCATCAGTATTTTTCCTACTCGCGTGCTGCCCACAAAATGCACTTTCCGAACCTCGGGTCGCGTCATAAACACGTTACCGACAGCCGCCGCATCGCCCAGCACCAGATTGGCCACTCCGGCAGGCAGTCCGGCCTCTTCGAGGAGGGCCATCAGTGCCATGGCTGTAAGTGGTGTGTACTCAGAGGGCTTGGCTACAAAAGTACAGCCGGCAGCCAGCGATGCCGCCCATACTCGGGCGATGTTCCAGATTGGAAAATTCCAGGCTGTGATGATACCCACCACGCCAACTGGTTGAAGTATTACTGACATCCGCTTGTTGCTGCGGCTGCTCACGACTGTACGCCCGTGCGCGCGTTTGCCTTCCTCGGCAAACCACTCGAAGAACTGGGCGGCCACTATCCACTCTCCGCGTGCTTCCAGGGCCGGTTTGCCCGATTCCGCCACTGTGATGGCCGACAGTTCGGTGGCGCGCGTGCGCATGAAGTGTGCTACCTGCTTCAGAATGTCTGCCCGCTGATAGGGGTTCGTGCTTGCCCAGGCTTTCTGCGACCGCACGGCAGCATCAACTGCATCATCAGCGTCGGTTGCGTTACCATACGGAACGGTTTCAACCGTCTCTTCGGTGGCCGGATTTATTACCTGCCAGGTACGGCCGTCGCGAGCTTCAATCCAGACTCCGTTGATGAAATTTTTATTGTGCGTCATATTTCATCTTGTAGAGTCGAAGTAACTCGGATTCAAGTATATCCAGTCCACTTTTCAGTTCACTGTCTTTGATAACCAGCGGCGACAGTACGCGTATGACATTGGCGTAGGTGCCCGCACTGATGATGATGAGGCCTTTTTCGTGACAGGCGTTCACCAGCTCTTTGGTCAGTGTCGCGTCGGGAACTGACGGATCGCCGTTTTCTACCAGTTCGAAGGCCAGCATGGCACCCAGACCGCGAACGTGACCAATGGCCAGCGGCATTTTCTTTTGCATTTGTTCAAAACGCCTGCGCACCGTCTTGCCCACTTTCTCACCCAGTGCGTTGATACCTATTTTTTCCATGTAACGGATGGTGGCCAGTGAAGCCGCACAACACACGGGGTTGCCCAGATAAGTGCCTCCAAGCGTGCCGGCCCGGGCGGCATCCATCACCTCGGCGCGACCAATGACGCAGCCAATGGGCATGCCCGATCCCATGGACTTGGCCCAGGTCGAGATGTCGGGCGTAATGCCGTAATGTTCATAAGCCGCCCATCTGCCCGTACGCCCGAATCCGCTTTGCACCTCGTCAATAATCAGGAGCATATTTTTCTCCCGGCAAATCTGTTGTACTGCCTTCAGGTAATCGGGTGGACAAACATGGAAACCGCCCTCGCCCTGCACGAGCTCCAGGATGACTGCCGCCATGTTTCCGGCATCAGCATGCGTCAGGAAAAAGTCCTTCAGTTTCTGGATCTCATAATCCACATAGTCCTTTTCCGATTTGAATCGCCGTCCGTAGCGAAAGAAATTCGGAAAATCGAGGCGATACACCTCCCCGGCGAAGGGACCACAGCCGAGTTTGTTCCCTGTTTTGGCGGTCAGCGTCATGGCCATCATCGAGCGTCCGTGGAAAGCGCCCGTGTAACACAGAATGCCGCTTTTGCCCGTTGCCTGACGGGCAATCTTGATGGCATTTTCCACCGCTTCAGCGCCGGAATTAGTAATCATCACTTTGGTGCCGTTTTCTCCGTGCGGGAAAATTTCAGCCAGTTTTTCGGCCAGCTCAATGTATTTTTCATACATAGCCACATTAAAACAGGTGTGTATAAGTGTTTCAGCCTGTTTTTTGATGGCATCTACCACCGGTTTGGGGGAGTGCCCGGCGTTGAGTACGCCGATACCACCGGCAAAATCTATCAGCTGCCTTCCGCTGGTGTCTGTAACAATGGCCCCTTTGGCCATAACGGCAGTGGCCGGATTAAAAACACCGATAGCGTTGGGGACAACTTTTTTCCGGCGCTCGAAGAGTTGATCGTTCATATTGCAATTTTTTACGGAACAGTACATTCCGGTGCAATGCTAGGAAAGATTTTAATTTTCCGGAACTTTTTTTGTTCGATACATCACTCCGAATAGTCCTTGAACGTTGCCGACGGATCGTGATCCTGCCTGGTCACCAGTGAATGGAGCTCGCTCTCCGGCTTTTTTGACCGTACAATCGGAAACAATAGCTGAACATGCCAGGGCTCTTTCATCTTGTTCCATGCCCCGAAAACGGTGGGATACTGCCGGGTTATTTTGGCGGTGCCAAACAGGATATCCCAAATAAACAGCAGATTTCCGAAGTTGCCGTTCGGGTGAGATACCCCGTCGGAAGCAGTGAGTCCGTGATGGGCGAAGTGGGTACTCGGGGTGGAAATGGTGCGCTCAATCACCCACGCCAGCGGATGCAGCATGCTGTATTTGTACAAAAAGCGATCCCATCTGGTTTCACTGTGTGCCAGCAGGATGACGATCAGTTTGACCGGGAGATAAAACAGGTAAACGTACCCCATCCCCATATAAACGAGTATGGCAGAAAGCCAGATTCCGGGCATGAAGGCATAATAGAGTACAGCATTTCGGTAGGTCACCATCACGCCCATCTCCTCCACCACATGGTGTGGCCTGTGCAGTTTCCACATCACCCGGCTTACATGGGAGAGTCGGTGCCACCAGTACTGAGTCATATCATCCAGGATCAGGAAAGCCAGCACCTGCCAGCCGATTGCCAGACTGACCAGGCTGTTTTCATATTGAGGAAACCAGTGTGAACCAGCCCAGACTGTCATCAGAAAAATACCGGGCTGTACAAGGGTAGGCAACACCAGCAGACTGACCACCTCGATTGTCCAGTCGTTCTTTGTCCTTTTGTCGTGCAGATAAAGCCCGCCCAGTGCTTCCAGTACGCCAAGTACAAGCAGCAGTGCCGCTGGAATCAGTTTGCTGAACAGTTCAGGTTGCATGGTCAGTTTGTTTATCGGATGAGTGTCACGTTGCCCACCCGTCTGAAGCGGTCGCCGGAACATTCCAGTTCAATGATATAGATGTAAACATCGGAAACTGCCGGTTTCCCCCGAACGTTCCCGTCCCACGAGGCTGCACCTGCATATTCATACAGTTTTTCGCCCCAGCGGTCATAGATGGTTATTCGTCCGATGGCTGGCCCTCCTTCCGCCACTACCGGTGCAAATGTATCATTGGAACCGTCGCCGTTGGGAGTAAATGCATTGGGAATATCTGCCTGCTCTGGTCCGCAGGGGGGGGATACGACTACCCGCCAGACTATGGTGTCGGCACATCCGCCGTTGTTGGTTATCACCAGCGTATATTCGAAGTATCCCGATGAGTCGGGTGTGACTGTTATTTCCTGACAGTTGTCGCAGTTGACTGCAGGGTACCAGGTGTAGCTTGCATATCCGGGGATTCCTCCCAGTGTTACAGGAACTCCGGAATTGCTGAACAGGGTATCGGGTGCAGATTCATCCGGCAAATCCACCGCTGTGGCTGTCACGCAGTGTATGCTGTCACAACCGTTTGAACCCGTGTAGGTACGGCATATTGTCCCGGATTGCGCAATCACTGTGTCCAGTACAGGAACAACTGTGCCGGTACAGAAACTGATTTCTTCATTAATTACCTTTTTATCCAGAATTACTACCGACTGGGTCACAATGCTGTCGCAGCCATTCCGGTTTGATAATATCAGAGAGAATACGCCCTCTGTGGCTGTAACGCTGTTGCCCAGAACCGTTATTGTTTCTCCTTCGCAACTGCTGATAACCGGAAGCGCCGTCGAGTCGGGTGGAAAAACGATAACCTGTGCAGACGTAGTGGCTGTACACCCGTTGTCAAGGGTGATCGTTACCTGATATATTCCGCTTTGTACTGCCGTTATCAGCTGACTCTGGGTGCCGACTGCCGTGATGCCGGCCCCTGACCAGTTGTACAGCTGTCCCGGCGGTTGGGCTTCCAGTCTGACGCTGTCACCGACACAAACTGCAGCGCTGGTCAGCGTGATGAAGGCATTCTCTCCGAAGTCGTAAAAGAAACGATGAATAACCTCACAGTCTCCGGTTTTTTCCAGCAGCCTCAGTTCGCTGTTCAGTGTCTGCGGAGTGAAGGTGGTGGTGGCACACGACAGACAGGCCACTCCGTCAGCAGGTGGTAGCCAGGTATAGGTAGCGCCCACCTGCGCGGGTACACCCGTCTGTACGGGCGTGAGATTACAGTAGCTGATGGTATCGTTGAGTTGTTCGATTTGAAGCAGGGGCAGCACTATAGAGCTGCAAAGACAGTTTTGATCGGCAGGTAATTCAACAATCAAACCGCACAGATAGGCTGGATTGAATGGCAAGCTGTCCGTCAATAGTACTACTTCACCCGGACCAATACCGAATATTTGGTGTATCGGAAGCAGCAGGGTGTCACCGGCACTGATGGTGCCACTTCCATCCCTGTCAAACCAGATATTCACCTGCTCATCGTAGGCGAAAACGGTTCCGTTATTTCCCAGATTCACGCCCACAGTGATTTGGCCATGCCTGACAACAGTAGTTGCTGATTCAATCTCCAGTTCAGGATGCAGCACCTGCAGCGGTATGGTTGAAGATCCGGTAGCAATGTAGATATCACAGGGCGCCCCCAGTGTAGCGCAGTAGGCCGCTGTCTTGACACGTGTCTGAACGGTCAGGCTTAAGTCCTTGCAACCAGTGTCGCCCCTGAATTTTGCCTCAAAAAAGAAATAAAACTGGCTCCCTGCGGTCGCCTGAGGCAAAGGCAGCCTGAATCCGTCGGGAATAATGGTCGGTGGCCCGGAAGGTGCACCCGGACCGGGGTCGTATGAATTGGTTAGATAAATAACACCTTCAGGAAGGATTACGTAAATGCTGTCGCCCGGAGAAGGATTGCCCAGCAGCGTGACAACGGTCTGGAAGGTCTGTAAGGTGCCACATACGCTCGATCCGAAAACCTGACTGACTGAAATGGAAACGCCGTATGTTGGGGATAATCCCTGAACGTTTATCTGTTCACCCGGCTTGTTCAGTCGGTTGGTGCTTGCTCCACAAGGCTCTTTGCCCGATACGCCGTAAATAATTGGCGTGTTGGATACAAATCCGCAGCTCGTTCGCACCCTGAAACGAAGAAAAACGGTATTCGCCGGCGACTGGTTGATACCCGGCAGGCCATTGGTGGCAACGGATGGCACCAGATCCGCCAGTTTCCATACAAGGAGATTGCCGGATACCGCAGGGTCGCTTGTGTTTATCCACCCGGAAGGGGTGTATTGCACCTGACAGGTTCCAGGCTCCACTTCCATGCCCGGAGGAAGCTTTGCCGTGACCGAAATATCGTAGGCATATCCCGAATTTGCATTATAAATTTCCATAATGTAATAGCCGGAAGTATCGCAGAGGGATATTTCGGTATCTTCCTGTACTATATCCAGTTCCAGTTCCGGTTTGGCCAGCCTGACCAGTATTCTGAAAGTGTCTCTAGAACAGCTCGCGGCTGAAATATCGGTGTAGGTTGAACAGTCCCAGCCATAAATCAGCAGCAAAGTGTCGGTTGCGCAGTGAGTAGTTTCTCCCGTGAGTCTGAACGACGACGACGAGAATCCCGATAAATTGGGCAGGTTGAACAGGTCGTTTACTGCTGGTACTGGCTGTCCGGCAGGCATTTTGAGCAAATGGAAGTTGCTGCTCAGGCCCGACGATGACTGCACATTCAGCCACACATTCTTTGCAGTGTTCACAAACAGATTTTTCAAATCGAAATCGGCTTCAAACTGGCGGCTGTCTGAGACAATCACGGTATCGGCCGATTTGATATCCAGATCGGGGTAGTTGGAAAAGTATCCTATCTGGTTTCTGAGTGTGGTGTCGAAAACCATCTTGTCGCCATTCAGACACCCTTCAAAGGTGGTGGTAATAATCTGCTGCGATGTATCGGGATATTTAAATGTGCAGTTGGGATCAAAAACGGTATTGGTGGTTAACAGGAATCCTTCATCCACCAGCGAGGCGAACGCAGGGGAGAAGTCAACATCCAGAAATCCGGGAGTTTGCACAAAAGGAAGCGCAATATTGTTCGTTTTCAGCAGGTTATCCTGAAGAATAAGCTGATTAATCTTGACGGAACTGGCTGTTATGGCGCCCGGTACAGTGAGCCGGTACGCGGAAATCACTCCAAGTGGACGAACTTCTCGGGTGAACAGGTTGGCCCTTGCTATGCGCAGGGAATAATTGAAATTGCTCACCTCAAGGGATGGCTCACACGGACGAATGTTAAAGGTGTTGCTTTTCAGTTTGAACCGGAAGCCGGAGTACTGTTGTTTAACCAGGGGGATTTGTGTCCAGGCACACAGCCGGTCGCCGTGACTGAGCGCTGTCTGAATGCCAACCAGCACCGGATTTTCAGGATTGTCACTTGTTTCGTTGTAATTCAGGTCAATTTTGAAATCCGTATAGAAAAAAATGGAATCTCCCGGTCCAATGACCGGTTTTGGGAGCAATCCCTGCGTATATAACTGGCCGAAATTCACCCCGAAACTGTGCTTCTGCGAACTCAGCTGATCCAGCAGGTTGTCTGGATACTTGTTGGGTATCAGCATTCGGATAAAGTTATTGTCATTGGTGCCCAGGAGATTGGCAATTCCGAGTGAAACAGAACTTCCGTCGGCATATCTTATTCTCATACTGTCGCCCAGAAACCTGAACCTGGTTTCCTCAAACATACGGGTGCGAAGATCCAGCAGGGAAACGGAATCGTTCTCCGGATTTGCCATGTCGCTCAACAGTGCCTCGTGGAAGATATTTCTGGGCAAAATGGTGATCTTGCCGGTATCAACATACCCGCAGTATTCCACCCGCATAGTATCTCCCGCCAGGAAACGGTCGCGCCTGATCTCGCTTTTGACGGCCCGGCTGCCATCGTCAGCCGTTCTGTCGTCATTGCTGTCTTTATAACCGATGTTCAGCCGGAAGGCATCGAATTTCCATTGGTAATTGCCCGGCAGGAATCCTGAGTTGCCCGTGCCGCCACCGCCACCGCCGCCCGAAGAGCAGTCCTCCAGTACCAGGTCGTACTCCCTGCAAATGCCGATACCGCACGTCGTGGTACTGTCTGATAAACCTGAAATGAAAGAAATAACCGACATTTTACGGATACAGGGTGTGCAATCGGCCACGTACACATCAAAAAAATCGGGATCAGGAGCTGGTGGCTGTGGACAGGGTACCGTCGGATCGCAGTCGTACCGGATACAAAAGTCCATCTGCATCTGGAGAGAGGGGAGCGGCAGTGCGTACACCCAGTGCAGTCTCCCGCCGGGAAGTTGTGTGTAGCTCACCGGATTCGCACCGGCAAGTGCACCCGGACAACCCGGATCAAGACTGATACCCGGTGGCAGTTCCATATCAATATGCAGGAAACGACCGGTAGTTAGCAGCTGCGGAGATCTGACCTTCAGGGTCACGGGATAGGAGTTGCCACTTGTCAGACAGGCCTCCACATCCATGAATATTTCTTCGTTCAGCTGGGCACCCGTATTTGTTTTCAGGTTCAAATAGCCTGAAACAAACCCACCCGGCGGACAATCCTTCTGGTAATAGTAATCAATGCGTATATCTGCCTGCGTCTGATTGCAAAATGAGGCACAGGTGAGCAAGTCAAAGGTGAGGGTAGCGGTATCTCCGGCCTTTATCTCCGGTATAACCAGTGTCATACTGGCTGCCTTGCCCGGATCGCACGAGAACAAATCATTGGGATGGACAATATTCGGGATGATGGGCGTCTCAACGCCCGACTGACTCAATATTACACTCGTTTGGTCGAATGCATTGGCTCCAATTCCCGTCTCGAAGGTGGTATTGACGATAACATTTTTTGCAGAGGCACCTCCTGTATTGACAATTTTCACGCCCATGCGCGCACCTTCACCCGCGCACTGACTCACAATCGGACTGGTGATACCCGTGAAATTCAGGTCAGGTACCAGTGAGGACGGCTTGACCAGTATATTGGCCTGAATACTGTCGTACGTACACAGTTCTGTGCCGCACCCCCAGCCGGCTCTGAGCATGGATGGTAACAGGAAGGAGGGGGTTCCGCAACTTTGTATGACTATTTTCTCCGTGAAGCAGATGGTTTCACCCAGTTCGAGCAATTCATCGTTATCTCCGGTTGTGCTGATCAGTGCCGGAGCGATTTCTGCTGTAAAAAGTGTAGTTCCCGATGTACTTGTCAGTACGTTATCCATCGAAATAC
>JBEGNB010000182.1:0-2745 GCA_041182785.1 Bacteroidota bacterium | reverse complement strand
GATCATCAGGTATTCCTCGAAAAACCGCTCGTTGGCGCGAAACACAAAGTTGGATTTGCCTCCGATCATTCCCTGATTCACCACTTTTCTGAATGGCTCCTCGGTGATGACCAGGCCCTTGTCATATAAAAACTTGTGCCACATACGCGAGTAGAGCAGGTGCCCCACAGCGTGTTCGGCACCGCCTATGTAAAAATCCACGTCCTGCCAGTATCCGATGGCTTCCCCGGAGACAAACTCCTGGTCGTTTTTCGGATCCATGTAGCGCAGGAAATACCAGGAAGATCCGGCAAATCCGGGCATGGTATCGGTGTCGCGCTCCATGCCGCCGGGCAGACTGGCCCAGTGACTGAGTTGTGCGAGCGGACCTTTGCCGCCTCCCGGCTTGAATTCGGTGGTATGCGGGAGCTCCAGTGGCAGTTCGCTCTCGGGGAGTGCGTGGGCAACACCCTCGCTGTCATAAACAATCGGGAATGGCTCGCCCCAGTAGCGCTGGCGGGAGTAGTTGGCATCGCGGAGCTTGTACTGCACCCGGCGCTTGCCAATTCCTTTTTCCGACAGGCGGATAATGACTTCCCGGATAGCTTCCAGCACTTCCATGCCGTTGAGGAAGTCCGAGTTGATCATCTTGCCAACCTTGTCTTCCATACCGGCACCGGGGTACATGGATTTGTCCACGATGTGCACCACAGGCAGCCTGAACTTCTCGGCAAAGCGCAGATCGCGCTCGTCGTCGGCCGGAACCCCCATGATGGCGCCTGTTCCATACCCCTTCAGTACATACTCCGAAATAAATACCGGAATCTTCGCGCCCGTGAACGGGTGTATCGCGTGCGCACCCGTGAACGCGCCCGACACTACCTTTTCGATCTGTCGCTCACGCTCGGTACGGCTTTTCACCCAGTCGAGGTAGTTTTTTATGTCTCCGCGCTGGGCAGCGGTGGTGATTTCGTCCACCAGATCGTGCTCGGGGGCCAGCACCATGAATGTGGCACCGAAGATGGTATCAGGGCGGGTTGTGTATATTTCGAGCTTTTTATCGGTATTTTCCAGGTCAAAGAACACCTGGGCACCTTCAGAGCGACCAATCCAGTTGCTCTGAAGCATACGCAGTCCGTCGGGATAATCTACCGTGTCCAGACCTCGGAGCAGGCGATCGGCATAGGCCGTGATCCGCATACTCCACTGCAGCATGGGCTTGATCTCGACCGGATGACCTCCGCGCTCGCTCACGCCGTTGATGACCTCATCGTTGGCCAGTACCGTCCCGAGGGCCTCGCACCAGTTTACATAGCCCACCTTCCGGTACATGAGCCTGAAATTCATCAGTACATCCTGCTGCTCGCGCACCGGCATGGAATTCCATTCGGCAGCGGTAAAGGCGCCCTCAAAAGTGGTGGCGGCCTGTACGCCGGCTGATCCGTGTGTTTTGAAATGCTCAACCAGTTCGCTTACCGGCCTGGCCTTGTCGGCAGCCGTGTCGTACCAGTGATTGAACATCTGAAGGAATATCCACTGAGTCCAGCGATAATACTTCGGGTCGCAGGTCTGTACCTCCCGGTCCCAGTCGTACGACAGACCCAGATTATCGAGCTGCTGTTTGTAGCGGGCGATATTCTCCCGGGTAGAGTCGGCAGGATGGATGCCGTTATCTATGGCATACTGTTCGGCAGGCAGTCCGAAAGCATCGAAGCCCATCGGGTGCAGCACATTGAAACCGCGCAGTCGCTTGTATCTGGACAGGATATCGCTGGCAATATAGCCCAGTGGATGGCCCACGTGCAGTCCTGCGCCAGACGGATACGGGAACATATCCAGCACGTAGTACTTGGGTTTGCTGTGATCGGTGTGCACTGCGTAAGTCTTGTGCTCCTTCCAAAAGGAGCGCCACTTGGGCTCAATTTCTGACGGGCGATAATCCATTTTTGCCTTTAATGTTCAAAGAGGGCGCAAAGTTACTCAAATTACCTGTTTTAAAACGGTATCTTCGCTCTTTCATTCAAGTAATCAGCAAGTCTCCATGAACGCTACCCACACTGTAGAAGATTATATTGCCTCATTTCCTGATGAAGTAGCTGCGCTGCTCGTGCGGCTGCGCGCGCTCGTACGCGAGCAGGCTCCCGGCGCCGTGGAGAGTATGTCGTACGGCATGCCGGCCTACAAACTCAACGGGAAGCCCCTTATTTACTTCGCCGCTTTTAAAAAGCATATCGGTTTGTATGCCACGCCTTCGGGCCACGCCGCATTTGCCAGCGAGCTTTCAAAGTATAAACAGGGGAAGGGTTCCGTTCAGTTCCCTCTGAACGAGCCCCTGCCTTATGACCTGATTGTCAGGATTGTAAAATTCAGGATGGAAAATCCCTGAACACCTGCCGATTCAGCGTATGATGAACAGCCGTTGAACGGATACCGGCAGTATTCCCCGTATATCCCTGATTTCAAGAAAATAGCAGCCGGATGGCAGATGGGCCGTGTCGAGCCTGCCTGTTTTTGTATCCAGCAACTGCTTCAGCAGCGGATTGCCCTGTATGGTGTACACCGTAACTTCAGCCGGTCCCGGATCTGTTTGTCTGATGAATACGGCTCCTTCGGCCGGATTGGGGTAGATGCTGACTGCAACCGATGTATTTTCTGTTTCACCGGCTGATGTGGTGAACGCCTGAATCCCGCAGGCAGGGGTGCTGCTTCCCGCGATCAGTGCATCCGACAGACAGTTCAGGTAACATTCGAGGTTGGTATAGCCAC
>JBEGNB010000181.1:0-7441 GCA_041182785.1 Bacteroidota bacterium | reverse complement strand
CCATGCAGCCAGTTCACATGAAGCGTCCCCTGAAGTCCGTTATCGTCATCAGCCATGGCAAAATCACGCGAAGCCAGCACTGTTTTACCAAAGTCGAGGTCCAGTTTCAGCCGGTTGGGCTTAACCGTTTCAATTTTTATGGTCTTGGAGAAAGTGGCTCCTCCCACCATGACCTTGCACATCCAGTTTCCGGTGGGAGCATCGGTACCCGTTGCAAAATAAAACGGGAATACACCGTTGACACCCTCTGTGAGTGTGCGCCGGAACTGCATGGCCCCGCGGCTGTCGGATACCTCCATGGTAACCGGGTGCCCGGCAGGCAGGCGACCCGACTTGTCCTCCAGTACAAAATTCAGGAACAGTGAATCACCCGGACGCCAAACACCCCGCTCACCATATATGAAGCCTCTCAGTCCGCGCTGAGGTTCCACGCCAGCCACGTCGAAGCGACTCAGAGAAAGTGCTCCACCATCGGCCATGCGCAGATAGCCCCTGCCGCCACCGGCACTCGCCACAGCCAGAAACGGCCGGGTGACAAGCCCCTCCAGCATTACAGTTCCGTCTTCACCTGTTTTAGCTTTCAGGATAGTTTGTAACTGATAATCAAGCAGTTCTATATCAATATTACCCAGAGGACGGGTGGTATGCAAATCATTGACAGCCAGAAACATCGAACCATCGCGACCAAGTTTACCGGTAATACCCAGATTGCTGACGAATACATTTCGCCGGGCAAAGTGTTCGGAGTTGAAGTACTCCAGGGCGCAAGGCTCACTTTGTTTACCCCAGTCGTATGCAGCGGGATTGTCCTCATCATCATCGGCCCACCACCATGGATCGTCATCAGCCCAGTAAATACCGCGATCGCCGCCCATAATACTCTTTTTTACGCCGAAATTATCCGTTTGCTCCCGCTCAAATGCCGGTACAGACTGCCCGTTGCTTCCACAGGAGGTATAATCGCGGCGGAATGCTATTCTTATCTGATAAATGGCACCCGGATCTTTCCGGATCATTTCTCCGAGGTCGAAAGCGTATCGCTGCCACACACTTTTACTGGCATTGGGGTTCAGCGATGCCAGATCAATTTTCTTCTGCAGCACAATCTTGCCGACCCGCTCCAGTTCCTGATTGCCCTCCAGATCGTTAACCTGCAAAAATTGAAGAATATTCGAGTTGTAAATCTTGAAAACCTCCACATCCACGGCATTCAGTCCGACGGCCTCAAAGGGGAAGAGAACTGAACCATTCTCCTGCGAGGGGATAACAGAACCCCGGCCCACCAGCCGCACTTCAGGGTTCAGATCCTGAAAGTACAACATACCCGTGTAGCCGGATACCAGATTTTTACCTGCAGTATTACGGATGGCCCCATCAACAGTCACTGTCTGTTCACCAACAATTCTCTGTGCAGGATAAACACGAACAAAGTTGCCATTCACTACAAATCGGAGGTCACCTTTGTATTCACTCAGGCGAACAAGTCCGTTCAGATCCTGGCCAGGAGAGACGGGGTCGCTGAAATTAATGAGGATATATTGTTCCTCCAGTTGTACCACCGTTGCCGAAAGTACAGTAAACTCGTCCTGGGGGGCCACAATCTGGGTATCGTCATAAGTCTGACCGGAGCCGAGTGACTCACCGTCCCAGGAGAGTTTCACTTCAGAACGGTCACCTGAACGCTCGACACCGTCCACCGTCCAGGCGTATGTTTTACTATCCGCTCCGGAGGTCCAGTTGACCTGCAGTAACCTGCCGGACTGCCTTGCGAGCAGCATCTTTTCCACTTTAGCGGCTTCACAGGGTTCGTTGATATGGACCACTCCGGTTACTCTCTGTACCGACAGGTCATCGGGCAGACTGGTAACGCCCTCCCGTTGTACACGGAAAGACAGTTCCCTGACCCTGAAGTCGTATTCAAAAACTTCTGCATATCCGGGCACATCGGGATAAATTTCATCGAGTGCCAGTCGGGCAGAGAATTTTTTTCCAACGGGTAGCGGTTGTTCGGGTTTGAATAAAATAGTGTGGTCATCTTCCCAGACAGCACTGCCCTTCAATGCGGGAGAGATACTGAACACCCGGGCTGGCACCTGCTGGCCCGTCTGAGCTTTGCTGACAGCAGGATTCACGAATCGGACACGAATTGGCTCGGAATTGGTAACGGCACCGCCCGAGTACGCGTACACATAACGGGCAACCGTCTCGTAATAACGCTCATCTTTTACAATTTGACGGCTTTGATACCAGAAAACAAGCGCTGAAAGAGCGAGAAAGGAGAAGAAAAGGGCAGGGAGGTGTTTTTTCATTTCAGTGGTTTTTTAATCTGTGAGTGCCTGGACGGCATTGTCTGTTTTAACAGCCTTAAATGTACCTGATATGAACGAAAAAAATAGTTAAATATTTGTGTGCAACAATGAGGGGTAAAATCGCGTTTTAAAAGGGTTCATCGTTGATTTCTCGCTCTGTGTCGTTTCCAGAATGGCTAATTGAGGAATTCAGCGAACCTTCGCTCATTATTCTGTATCTTTGCGACAGCCAACCGTTCATTCATCAACCAGCCCTACCTCCTTACCCGGCATGAGCTATACTGCCGCTGAAATAGCAAAAATAATTGACGGCTTGATTGAAGGCGATCCGGATGCAAGGGTCAGTCGTCCTGCCCGCATCGAGGAAGCCCTGGATGGCGACTTCGCTTTTTTGGACAATCCCCGCTATGAGTCACATGCATACAGCACTCAGGCGAGCATTCTGTTGGTTCACCAGTCCTTTTCTCCTCCACACCCGGTTAAACCCACTCTGATACGTGTTGACAATGTACGCGGATCACTCGTCAAACTCCTTCCATTGTTCGACTCGGCAACAAACCAGCGTAATTCGGACGAGGCGTCGCGATCGCACATACACCCGACTGCACGCATAGGCGCCGGCACATCCATAGGAGCCTTCGCTGTTATCGAGGAAGGAGCTGTCATCGGGAGTAACTGCACTATTTACCCTCAGGTATTTATAGGCAGAAATGCGCGTATCGGCGACGGAGTCAGGCTTTATCCCGGAGTTAAAGTGCACTTCGACTGCGTAGTTGGCGACAACTGCGTACTGCACGCCAATGCCGTTATAGGTGCCGATGGTTTCGGGTTTGCCCCTCAACGTGACGGATCATGGTCAAAAGTACCCCAGCTCGGCAATGTCATCATAGAAAGCGACGTCGAAATTGGTGCCTGTACCTGCATTGACCGGGCATCCATGGGAAGTACCGTCATACGTCAGGGAGTAAAATTCGACAATCTGATTCACATTGCCCACAACGTCGAAGTTGGCAGCAACTCCGTACTTGCAGCACAGGTTGGTGTTGCGGGAAGTACCCGTCTGGGTCAGAATCTTCAGGTGGGCGGACAAGCCGGCTTCTCAGGTCATATTACCGTGGCCAACGGCACTAAAATTCAGGCACAAAGCGGTCTGGCATCCAGTATTGAAGAACCCGATACAGCTGTCTTCGGCAGTCCCGCGATAGGATACAAGGACTTTATCCGGTCGCACGTGATTTTCAAGCATTTGCCGGAATTGCAACGCAGACTGGCAGAACTGGAGAAGCGCCTGCGCGAACTTGAAAATACAGCACCTTCGGAATCGTACGGGAAGTCATCCTGATTGGTTAATCCGATTACGTACTGTTTCACTTATTCCGTACATTCGCGTCAGATCCGTTCATATGTATCTGACAAATCGCTTTTTCTGGTTTGCAGGCGCTGTGATAGCGCTTTTTGCCCTGTCCTACCCCCTGGACTGGCTCTTCCCGTTGGCACAAATTGCTGTGATTGCCCTGTGTCTGCTCACGGCAGCTGACATTTCCATCCTGTTCTACAAGCGGCCGGAAGTAACAGCAAACCGGGTCCTGGCTCCTGTATTCTCTTTGGGTGATCCTAACACCGTAGTAATCAACGTGGAAAACAGGTCATCACTGAATTTTCATGCCAGTATTACAGATGAACTGCCCGTACAGTTTCAAATACGCAACTTCAGTATATCACAATGGCTGGCACCAGGGGAAAAATACAAACTGGAACACAAATTAACCCCTTTGTCACGCGGTATATACCAGTTTGGCCAAATTAATGTCTTTATTACCACGCGTCTTGGACTGGCCGAGCGGCGCCTGAAGGAAGGTGTTGAGGAAGAAGCAAGGGTATATCCCTCCATTGTGCAGATGAAGCGCTTTGAACTACGCGCCACCAGACAAATTGCGCACGAAACAGGCGTTAAAAAAATCCGCCGGCTAGGGCACTCCTATGAATTTGAACAAATCAAGAACTACGTACCCGGCGACGATTACCGGAGCGTAAACTGGAAAGCCTCGGGGCGGAGAGGTACCGTTATGGTTAATCAGTATGAAGACGAGAGGAGTCAGCAGATTTACTGCCTTATAGACAAAAGCAGGGTCATGCGTATGCCTTTTGAGGGACTTAGCCTGATGGATTACGCCATCAATACCTCGCTGGCTATCAGTAATATTGTGCTCAAAAAACAGGACAAAGCAGGTCTGATAACCTTTTCGGATGTCATTGGAGCCACCATCAAGGCCGAGCGGAAAGCTGGCCAATTGAATACAATACTTGAGGCACTGTACAAGGAAAAGGAGCGAAAAGGGGAGGCGAATTATGAACTCATGTATGAAGCGATGAGTCGCCTGATAAACGTTCGCTCTTTGCTGCTGCTCTTCACCAATTTTGAGAGTCAGTACGCGCTTGAGCGTGCGCTGCCCACACTGCGGCGCCTCAACCGGCAGCATTTACTGGTTGTTGTCTTTTTCGAAAACACGGAAATCCGAAAACTGGCGGGAGAGCCCGTACAGAAAACGCTTGACATCTTCCGACAAACTGTTGCCCGCCAGTTTCTGCTGGACAAACGGGAAATGGTGTATAAGCTGCGTCAGTATGGCATTCAGGCTGTTCTCACGCGACCACAGGATCTCACACTCAACACCATTAACAAATACCTGGAACTGAAGTCCAGGGGACTGATATAGTGCCACATCCGCAGCGAATTCACGGTGATTCCCGGAGGATATTCACCGGGCATGATACTACAGTCCAATGATTTTTTTGATCAGTTCTTCATCTATAGCGCCACCGGCGAAATCGTCGAACGCCCTTTCCGTGACCTGAATGATGTGATCTTCAATGAATGGTGCCCCTTCTGCGGCACCCTGTTCGGCATCTTTTATGCAGCACTCCCACTCCAGCACCGCCCAGCCTCTGTAGTTGTACTGCGCGAGTTTGGAGAAAATCGAGGAGAAATCCACCTGCCCGTCGCCAAGCGAACGGAAACGCCCCGGTCTGTCAATCCAGTCCTGATACCCGCCATAGACTCCGCTGCGGCCCGTTGCATTGAACTCGGCATCTTTCACATGGAACATTTTGATGCGCTCGTGATAAAAGTCAATGTACTGTAGATAGTCCAGCTGCTGCAGGACGAAGTGAGAGGGATCGTACAGAATATTACAGCGCGGGTGATTGTCAACAGCCGCAAGAAAGCGCTCAAAAGTGGCACCGTCATGCAAATCCTCTCCCGGGTGAATTTCGTAGCAAAGGTCAACGCCAGCCTCGTCGAAGGCGTTAAGGATAGGCCTCCAGCGATTTGCCAGCTCCCTGAAGCCGGCCTCAACCAGTCCTTTAGGGCGTTGTGGCCATGGGTAAACCGTGTGCCAGATCAGCGCGCCGGAAAAAGTGGCGTGTGCATCGAGTCCGAGGTTCTGACTGGCTTTGGCGGCATTCTTCAGCGTCTGAACGGCCCATTCCGTGCGGGCCGAGGGGTTACCCCGAAGATGTTCGGGAGCAAACGCATCGAACATAAGGTCGTAAGCGGGGTGTACTGCAACGAGTTGCCCTTGCAGGTGCGTGGAAAGTTCGGTAATCTGCACACCGCAGGCCTCCACGCGCCCGCGTAAATCATCGCAATAATCCTTACTTTGTGCCGCCTTTTCGAGGTCAATCAGCCGGCTGTCCCAGGTAGGAATCTGGACACCGACATAGCCGAGAGACGCTGCCCAGCGACAGACACTTTCCAGAGAATTGAAAGGCGCCTGGTCGCCCATGAACTGCGCAAGAAAAATAGCTGGTCCCTTTATTGTTGTCATAGCAATCAAAATTTATGGCAAGTGAACGGCAAACTTCCATTATTTTTTTGAAAACTGTTAGCACAAATTGAAAAGTCATTAAGAATTTTAACAAAATTTGTCTTTCCTGTAACATCATTTAAAAGAAAACAGCCCCCAGATATCCCCAACTTTCGGCCATGAATACCCGCAAAATCGAAAAACATCAGAAAAAACGAAATTCAATGAGAGCATCATCCCTTTTTCCGGCTATCCTGATTTTACTTTCAGGCGTGTTTTTTTCATGCCACTCTGCCATCAAACTAACCGAAAGCGGCGATTATGATGGAGCCATAGACCTCTGTATCCGGAACCTTCGCGGCAAAAATTCCAAAAAACTGAAGTATGTACAGGCGCTTGAACTGGCATTTTCAAAGGCTCAGGAGCGCGACACGGATGCTATTGCCTCACTCAAATCCGGCGACCGCGGCGAAAACTGGATTCGTATCAATGAAATCCATCAGGATATCAGGCGCCGGCAGGACAAAATCAAACCACTGCTTCCGCTCAGGGCTGAAACAGGCTATCAGGCGAAGTTTAGCCTGATGGATATCGGCTCCATGGAAAATGAAAGTCGTATAAAAGCAGCTGATCACCTGTACTCAAGGGCGGAGGCACTTGTTGAAAAGGGCGAGAAAGGCAACAAACTGGCTGCCCGCGAGGCCTGTGATGTGCTGAATGACCTCTCCCGGCGTTACTACCGGGGTGAATACAGAGAAAAGGACGCACTGATGAAAAGGGCCCGGGAGCTGGGCACCTCCTATGTACTGGTTGAACTGAAAAATCAGTCAGGCCGTCCGCTGGGCGAAACATTCAGAGACAGATTGCTGTCGGTGCCCCCGCGCGATCTGGATACCGAGTGGCGGGAGTTTTACTTCGACTCCAGGGAGGGTGACTATTTTGATTACCGGATCAATATTACAATCAAGAGTGTTGATGTGAGTCCGGAACGTGTAAACGAACGCAACTACGAGGACGAGAAACGCGTGGAAGATGGCTGGGAATACGTTCTCGACCAGCGGGGCAATGTACTGAAAGACTCGCTCGGAAATGATGTAAAAAGAACAAAATATACGATTGTGAAGGCACAGGTCAAGGAGGTTCAGCAAACCAAGGCGACACGCCTGACCGCTCGCGCCACCGTCACCGATGAACACACAGGCAGCATCCTCGACAACCATGACATGGGCACCGAAATACTTTTTGAAAATTACGCAGCCACGTTCAGAGGCGATGAGCGGGCGCTCAGCAAGGAATCCAGATCGCGGATCGGAAATGCCCCTGTGC
>JBEGNB010000180.1:0-13951 GCA_041182785.1 Bacteroidota bacterium | reverse complement strand
CTGGTAGGAACCGTTGAGCTGAACAGTGAAACTTTTGGGCAGGCGTATATTGACATTTTCCTTGACAAGCCAGGTGAACTGTTCGGCATTCAGCGTTTGCTCCGAACTGCTCAGATTCAGCACTGAGTTGTACATATTGATATTGGTAGTGAGTTCCAGCACCTTCGAAAAATTGTTTTTCAGTGTGAACTCCATACCCAGAGCGGTACTTGAATTGGCATTTTCGAAAGTTGAAATACCGATAGTACGGAGCGTAACCGGATCTACCTGTGAGTAGAAGTATCTGGTAATCAGGTTATCCGAACGCTTGTAGTAAACAGACAGCAGGAAATTGTGCTGCTTGTTGATGATATTCTGATAGGAAAACTCGAGTGAGTGTGCGAATTCAGGAACGAGGTTCGGATTTCCGCGTGAAAGATTGAGCGAATCCGAGAAATCTGTGAATGGAATCAGCTGAAAGAAGTTCGGGCGATTGATACGACGGGTAAAGTTGAACTGCAGGTTGTCTTCCTCGTTCAGCTTGTAAGTTGTGAACAGACTCGGGAAGAGACTGAGCGGAAAGTCGTTGGTGAAGGCCGTATCTCTGTCGAGCAGCGTACCCGTGTATTTAGAGCTCTCTGCCCGAAGACCGAGTTGATAGCCCCACTTCTGGAAAGACTGACTGAAAGTTGAGTAAGCGGCGAATACCTGGTCTTTGAACTCATAGTTATCGGAAAAACCCGGTACGTAAACATAGGTATTGGTAGTCCTGTCGAGATAGTAGTTTCCGTTACTGCTGTCGAAATTTCTGATAGCGGCGCGAGCCCCCAGCTCAATTTTCTTGGTTTTTGTGAGTGGATTCACGAAGTCCGTCTGAAACGTAAGGAATTGATTGCCCCCGCTGCCGGTTTGGCGTTCCAGATTCGGGGTGGGGGAGTTGAGGTACTCCGTTCGGAAATCACCGACATTATCGGAGGCAGAGCTATTGTAATTTATATCCGCTGTAAACTCTTTGCCCTCTTTAGGGAAAAGATGTTTGAAAAGCAACTGAGAACCCAGATTGGCATAGCTGCGTTCCGAGTCAGAATACCTCAGGGAGCGGATAGAGTAATCGGGGAGTGAATCGAAATAGAAATTTTCCAGGCGGTCGAGCAGATCGGTATTGCTGTGCGAGCCTTTGTTGTAGTTACCGCTGATAGTGAGCGTATTCCGGTTGCTGATAAACCAGTCAACGCCGCCTCTCACCATACCAAAGAAGCCGTCACTAACCGGCCTGTTAGACTGAACGACTTCAGAAGTCGGAACCTTGAGAAAATTGAAATTCTGTCTTTCCGTGCTGGATACAGTGATATTTCTCCGCTGATTCAGATTGAGTCCCACGAACGCGTTGAACTTGTTCTGGCGCGCGTTGATATCGCCGCCGAGGTTGCCACGACCACGCATGTCAATACCGGTGCGAACAGAGCCATTGTAGCCAACGCGACGGTCCTTTTTCAGAACAATATTAACTATACCCGCTCCACCACCCGAGGCATCATATTTAGCGGAAGGGTTACTTATAACCTCAACATTATCAATGGCATCTGCAGGAATCTGGTCCAGAGTCATATTGGTTGGGCGTCCGTCAACAAAGAGTTGGGGTGCGGCATTCCGCATGGTAAGGTTACCATCAATATCAACGTTCAGCGTAGGCACATTTTTGAGAGCATCCTCGGCAGTACCTCCGGCTGCGACATTGTCTTTGTCAACCTTGTAAATCTTCTTGTCGAGAGCGAGTGATACCTGACCTCCCTGTGCTTCGATAGTGACTTCCTTCAGCAGGTTAGATGATGCGGAGAGCTTGATATTTCCGAGATCTTTGTCAATTGCACCGGCAGCCTGCTGAGGCATACCGCCGCCACCCGGGCGACCGCCGCCGTTATTTCTTCCGGGGCCCTGCAGTCCGAAAGAGACTTTTGTCTCAGAGATTGCGTAACCCAGGAAATTGATTTTTAGAGTGAACTCACCCATCACCGGCAGACCTTCGAGACTGAAATCGCCATTTTCGAGGGTAAGTTGACCAGCCAACAGCGTATTTTCCATCTTTTTGCTGGTACTGTCCCACTTCATACCGTAAAGTTGCACGGAAGCATACCCGATACCTTTGCCCGTAGCTTCATCCACCACTTTGCCATAGAAACGGCCGATGTTCATTTGCTGGAAATTGCCCATACCACCTGGTCGTCCCTGTGGATTTTGTGCAAGAGCAATACCAGTTGTAAATAACAAAAAAAATGCCGGGGTGAAGAAACGCATCATTGCGTGTAAATTATGTATCATAAATTCTTGTGTACAAGAGGAAAAGAGGTGAAGATTAAATCGGTTGACAAAGAACCGCTGTTCAAAGCAATAAAAATGCAAAATTCGACCTTTAAACAATATTGGCCCTGAAACGGCAACGTACATGCCCTGATTCACAAATCATTAAGATATGTACAGTACGTTAGACCGAAAATGCCGGGTGAGGTTTAAGAGCTTTGTGCAACACAAAAAAAACCGTATCTTTGCCTGACAACTTGTGACTATCATCTAAACAGCAATTCAAATGGATAATCTGACAAACGAAAATCAGAACAACACGAATGTTTACACGATTGTGATCGCTGTTCTGCTCCTTTTAGCCGCGAGCATTGGTTTCTTTTTCTGGCAAAAATCCAGAAAGTATCTGGATGAGAACGAGCGTATCAAAACAGAAATGTCTGTGCTGGAAAGTGAAAAAGCATCTATTCAGGCCTCCCTCGACAGTTTGACGCTGGCATACAGCGAGCTCAGAACCGAGAATGAAAGCCTGCAGGGACGAGTGAATGCCTCGGCTCAGATTGTACAGCAAAAAGAAGCTGCTATCCGAAAAATAAAGGCCAGTACGGCCAGAGACCTCGCTGCACTGACGGCACAGGTAGATGAACTCAGGAAAACCAAAATTGAGCTGGAAACGATTGTAACTACACTCAGAACAGAAAACGAGACCTTGAGGGCTGAGAATACCCGTCTCACAGAAGAAAACTCGCAACTGAAAGGAGACAACTCGCAGCTAAACAACAAGGTACAGGATCTGGCGAAGCAGCTGGAAGACCAGATACGCAAAACACAGTCGGCCACCTTCAAGGCATCCTCCTTCTCGGTACAACTTGAGCGCAAGGACAAGCCTACGTACAAAGCCAAGCGTGCCCGGCAGATGTATGTCAGCTTTGATCTGGCAGATGTGCCGGAGCCTTATCAACAGCAGCAGAAGTTGTATATGGTTATTACAGACGACAAGGGCAATCCTGTTCCGGCGCTCAATCCCACCAAGGCAACCATCAACGCCCCAGCAGGAAAGGTAGAGATTGTTGCCCAGCAGGTTAAAACAGTGATACTGGAGCAAACCCAGCGTCTGAGTTTTACGTATAAGCTCGACGACAAACTCGCGGCAGGCAGTTATCTGGTTGCGATTTACTGTGATAAAGGCCTTTTGGGGGCTGCAACTTTCAAATTAATCTGATATGTCAATTTTCCAGCCAGGAAGCAAAATTTACAGCATTTTTTACCTCAAATGCCCTCGATGCCATGAGGGCGACACATTCGAAACCGGCAGCTGGTCATTCAAAAAATCATTTGACATGTATCAGCATTGTCCGAAGTGCGATCTGGACTACTTCCCGGAGCCCGGCTATTACTACGGTTCCATGTTCATTTCCTACATCTGGACGGGCTGGATGTCGCTCCTGATAGTTGCGATACTAAACTGGTGGCTTGGATTCAGCCAAATGGCCTCCTTCGTCGTGCTATTCTTCTTCCTGCTGGTAAATTTTGTTTATATATTTCGCATTTCCAGGTTGATGTGGCTTAATATGCATGTGAAATACGATCCAAAGCCATTAAAAAAGGATTGATGGAAGGTTACTACCCATAAACCAGATCTGCCATGGACCCGCAGAATAACACTGAAATTGATTCATCCGGCAACAAACCGGAAGAAAAGTTCTTCCTGCTCCGCAAAAACTGGCGCCGGGCCGAAAATGTTTTGTTCGGAGTAGTCCTGTTCTTTGTTGCTGTCTATTTCGTGCTCCAGTCGCCTTTGGTACAGAACTGGCTCGTACGTCGAGTAATAGAACAGGTATCGGTTGCACTAAATACCAAAGTGGATCTGCGGAGAATTGATATTGAGTTCTTCGACAATATATTGCTTGAAGACTTCTTTATCGAGGATTCTCGGGGCGACACCCTGATTTATGTGAAGAGGCTGGGAGTGGGTATGAAATCCAATTTTTTCACTCTTCTGAGAGAGGAAATTGAGATAGATCAGATAGAGCTCACCGGTGCGAGAATATATTCACGCAGGGCGGAGTGTGACACCATGAATACCATCCGTACCTTCCTGTCGCGTATCCCCAAAAAACAGGGTTCAGGAAAAAGTGCAGCCATTAAACTCCGGATTCAGCATCTGAACCTCACAGACGTTGTTTATCTCAGCGATACAGAGGTGAATAACTCCAGGGATCCGCAGGTAGTAGATCGAGAAAGACAGTATTTTAACATCCCGTCAGGTCAGCTGAAAATACAATCAATTGACACCGAAAACCAGTTTGTTGATATACAAACGGCCCGTTTCGACGGGTTGTACATTGATCTTGAGTCCTACGAGCGACCGGCCAGGTTGCCATACAGGCCCCGGGCGCCCAAGCCGGTGAAAGCAGACAAACCAAGGGTTCCAATGACATTTCTGGTGGGTGATCTCTCCCTCAGAAACGGGAAATTCCAGTTTGATCAGTTTTTCAACGTCCGAATGACCACGCTTCCTGCGGAAGTCATGGATTACGATCATCTTGACATCACCGACATTGCGCTGGACGGGACGGATTTCGAGTTCAACGATGAGTTCAACAACAACGATTTTTTACTGTCGGGCACCATCAGGCACCTTGCGGCGAGTGAACGCTGCGGCTTCCAGTTAAAACATGCCGAAGCTGCCAGTATTCAGATCAGCGATACCCTGGCCAGCCTTTCGGGTACCCGGATTCAGACCGCCAGCTCTTCACTGGGGGACAATATACAGCTGAGGTATTCCGGCTATCGGGATATCAGAAATTTCGTTGACAGCGTGAGTATGTATATCCGTCTTTCACCGGGATCCAGTTTACAACTTGGAGATATCTCTCACTTCGACAGACACGTTGCAGAAAATGAATTCTTTCAGCTAAACCATGGAGAAGTTGCTGATATTGAGGGAATTATACAAGGGAAAATTGACCGGCTTCGCGGTGACAGCCTCAAACTGGCCCTGGGAAGTACCGCCAGAATAGAAGGCTCGATGAGAGCCAGCAACCTGAATCAGGAGTCATCGTCGCCGGTCATACTGGCTTTTGATCTGAAAGAATTCAGGACAGACCTTGGCACTGTACAGCGAATTATTCCGTCATTCAAACCTCCCGGGCAGTTATTCAGGCTCGGCAGTATTTCTTTCAAGGGAGAGTACCAGCTCTACGACTGGGTTGACCACGTGATTTACGGTGATCTCGGCTCAGATCTGGGGGGAGGGAGACTTGATTTGCGCATGAACCTGAAAGACGGTCCGGAAAAAGCAGTTTACGGAGGCGAACTGAAAATGCAACAGTTCAACCTCGCAGGCTGGACGCTTGACGACCGTTTCGGAAATGCTACGTTTGACATTCAAGTGGATGATCAGTCAACCGGACTGAGCCTTGCAACCATCAAAACTGCCATCAAAGGGAAAATTGACACTCTCACTTTCAACGGATACAAGTACAGAGGCATTAGTCTGAACGGAAAATTTGACCAGAAAGTGTTCGACGGAGCGCTCGTAAGCAATGACCCCAACTTCCAGTTTACCTTCGACGGGCTTGTGAACCTGAAAAACGAGATCCCCGAATTCGATTTCAAATCAAGAATTACGCGAATTGATCTGGCCAAACTGAATCTCACGGAAAAAGATCTGACCATATCGGGAGACGTAAAATATCTTCAGTTGAAGGGTTCAAACTTTGAAAAACTCTCTGGCAGGGCTGAATTCAGTAATATAAAACTCGATCAGGACTACAGCACCATTATTCACAACATAGGTGCGGTAAAAATTGAGACCAAGTATGAAGATGGGAACAGGATTTTTTCCGTGTTATCCGATATCATAAAGGTCGAAATGAACGGATCGTACAACCTCGAAACAGTATTTCCCAATCTGTTCAGGCAACTTACAGCTAACCATCGTGGATTTTTCAGACAGCTGGGTCTGGAAGTGGATAGTATTGGAGACCGTGTATCGAATGAACGGTATGTACTGAACCTGGAAGTAAGAGACTCAAGAAGCTTGTCCAAACTGATTTCACCGGAACTTGACACCTTGCGCGATGTATATCTGCGAATGAATGTAGAGGCCGACAAGGGTCTCGCATACATCAATCTGCAACTTCCGGAAATCAAATACGGGAGCGTGAGTCTGCAGGACCCGAATATAATGATGAGTACCCTGGAAGACAGCTTTTTCTACAGCCTGAGTGTCCCGACGATATTGTTCTCGGGAGAGCGATCGGTACCTCAGGTACAGCTTTCAGGTGTATTGGTACTCGACGAGTTGTTTTTCAAACTGGAAGCTAAGGGAAGACAGGATGATGAGCTGACCAGCTCATATATTGAGAGCCTGTTGCTGAACGGAGATCTGACCGTGGTGGATTCACTCTGGCAGATACGATTCAACTCCTCCAGAATCAAGATTTTGCGGCAGGAATGGCTTATTGCCGATGACAACTACATACGATTCAATAGCAACTATTTCGAAACGCGTGAATTCGAGCTGTTCAGCGGGGTAAAGCGTATTTTGCTGGAAGGACTGAACGAGGGCAGGGGAGCGCGGTTTTCCCTGACCAACTTCAATCTGAATGAATTAAACCGATTGTTTGACCCTGAAATGATACGGTTAAACGGAAAAATATACGATTTCGAGGTGCGAATTGGCGATATCTTCAGACTGGAGAGTATTGAAGCCGGATTCCTGACAGACACGATGTACATCAATGAACATCCGTATGGTATGTTGCTCGGCAACATTGACATGGCTGACATGAAGTCGCCGCTCCAGGCCAAAATTTTCCTTCGTCAAAACGACAGCACCCGTATGAGAGTGGCCGTTGCATGGACCCCTTCAGATGGCAAGTACAGCTATTCCAGCGCTGTTGATCAGCGGGTAAAGCCCGGAAATATGTTCGGGAAGGCCGATTTTAATAATTTTCCGTTTGAGATCATCGAAACCTTTGTGCCGGAAATTTCCCTCACTTCGGGCAGGGTAGAGGGTAATCTCACCCTCTTTGGTACCCCTTCAGGAATAGGGCTGGATGGCGATATAATAGTAAATGAAGGACAGACAAGGCTTGATTACCTTAAATCAATGCTTCACATCAGGGATCAGGTAATAAGACTCACCCCAAGTAGCATAGAGGTAAAAAATGACACCATATGGGATGCCACTCTCAAGCACTTTGCCCTGGTGAATGCAACACTCCGACATGTCAATTTTGAGGACTGGGATGTAAATTGTTCGATAAAATCTGCTGATAATCAATTTCTTATGATGAATACAACCGCTGAAGACAGCGATTTGTACTATGGTCAGGGAATTGGAAGTTTCACCTGCGACATATCGGGCACATTTGAACTGACCAATATGAACATAACGGCGGTAACCGGTAAGGAAACCCGGTTGTACCTGCCCCTGAGTACCGTGTCGGATGCATCCGAAGTCAAATTCATAACATTCACCAATGATGCAACCGATGACGGTGAAACAGATGCCAATAAAGTTGTTAAAAGCTTCTCTTTCAGCGATTTAAAGGGACTCAACTTCGATATGAATCTCACCATTAACCCGGAGGCCGAAGTCCAGTTGATTTTTGATGAACAGGCAGGAGATATCATCAGGAGCAAGGGTAGGGGAGACCTCAATTTCAAATATGGTGTTGAAGGGAATTTTATTATGTACGGGCGATACACGGTTGAGGAAGGAAGCTATTTATTTACCCTGCTGAATGTGGTGAACAAGCCATTTAAAATGGTAAAAGGCGGAACAATTGACTGGTTTGGTGACCCGTACAACGCAAAGATTAACCTGGACGCCACCTATGAAGTCAACACCCCGCCGTACAACTTCGTTCTGGATGAGGTGGAGTTGCTAAGCACTCTGAAAAATGAGGCCAGTATTGCCACAAATGTAGTGGTCAACATGCATCTGAACGGAGAGCTGATGAAACCCGATATCACATTCGACATGAATTTCCCTAATGTGACATCACAACTTAAAAGCCTGACAGACAACAGATTGCGCATACTCAAACAGGATCAGAGCGAGATGTCGAGACAGGTTTTTGGCCTGGTTGTTGTGGGTTCATTCCTGCCACCCAATACCGGATTTATACAGGCGGGTAATTACGCTTCCTCTTTGTATAATACTGTTACACAGATGATTGCCAATCAGTTCTCGAATTATCTGGCAGGCGTTGCATCGGAATGGTTCAAGGGAAATATTTCCAGTCTGGACCTCGATATTGCCTATAATGACTATCAGAATGCCGTTAATCCGGGCAATCAGGCAGCGACAGCCGGTGGACGCGAGGTGCAGTTCAGGCTAAAGAGCGGTTTCAAGGACGACCGGATTACTGTGCAGGTTGGTTCACAGTTTGGTGTGGGTCGTTCCAATCTGCCTGTGGCCAACGGATTTTTGGGCGAAGATGTCACGGTCGAAATCAGGATTACTGAAGACAACCACTGGAAGTTCAAGATCTACCAGCGGCTGGAGCCCGATATTTCCGGCCAGCGTCGTGACCGTTACGGAGTTGGTTTAAGTTTTCAGAAGGAATATGACTCGTTTTCTTCCATGTTACAGGGAATTGGTAAAGACATGAGGCGCAGGGATGAGTCCAGATAGCCCTTTTTCGGCATCTATTTGTTCTATAATTTATATTATGTTAAATAGAGTGGCAAAAAACGACCCGGAAACCCAATGCTACACAAGAATATACATTGATTCGATAAATCCAATTCATTCAATATCTTTGCACCTCCTTCAATCAAACATCTAACACGCGAAGCGTAGATTGCCAGTCAGCATACGCCATAGCGCAAAATCCGCGAATACCGGCATTCTGCTAACTCTGCGATGAAAAACACTTACTACGATCTCGTAGCGCAAACCTTCGACTTTCCTCAGGATGGTTTCACGCTCAACTCTAATCGCTTGTTTTTCAACGGAATAGATGTTCATGACCTGATTCAGCGGTACGGAACACCTCTCAAACTCACTTACCTCCCCAAAATCGGCGAAAAAATTCAGTACGCCAGGAAACTGTTCCGCGATGCCATTCAGCGGTATAACTACAACGGAAAGTACGTTTACTGCTACTGCACCAAGAGTTCTCATTTCGCCTTCATCCTGAATGAAGTGCTGGAAAACGGTACTCAACTGGAAACTTCCTCTGCCTTCGACGTTGACCTGATCAGAAAGCTCTACAAACAAGGCAAAATCAATAAAAGTACCACTATTGTAAATAATGGCTACAAACCGCGTCTGTATGCTGAAAAGATTGCAGGCTTGATCAACGACGGTTTCTACAACGTAATTCCGGTGTGCGACAATGCGCAGGAACTGGGTTACTACGACCAGTATATTACGCAGCAACAATGCAAAATTGGCCTGAGGATGGCCACCGAAGACGAACCCAATTTTGAGTTTTATACATCACGACTGGGTATCCGTCAGAGCGAAATCCTGAACTTTTACAAGGAAAAAATCGCAGAAAACCCCAAATTTCAGCTTATTATGCTCCATTTCTTCGTAGATGTGGGCATCAAAGATACCATATACTACTGGAGCGAACTGAAGCGGGGCATTAAAACCTACTGTCAGCTCAGAAAGCTCTGCCCTACCCTCTCCTGCCTCAATATCGGCGGTGGTATGCCTATCAGAAATTCACTCGGTTTCGAGTATGATTACGCATACATGGTGAGCGAAATCATACGGCTCATCAAGGAGTACTGCGATGCCGAAGGTGTTCCGGAGCCCGATATCTATACTGAATTCGGGAAATACACGGTTGGAGAAAGCGGCGCCACTATTTTCTCGGTAATCGGCAAAAAACAGCAAAATGATGCCGAAGAATGGTATATGCTCGACAATTCGCTGATTAATACACTGCCCGACAGCTGGGGAATCAAGGAGCGCTTTATCCTGCTACCCATCAATCACTGGAACAAGGAATATCAGCGAGTCAACATTGGCGGTATCAGTTGTGATAACGCTGATTACTACAACTCGGAAGCACATATCAATCAGGTGTATCTGCCCTCATACGACGAGAACACCGAGGAGCCTCTGTACATTGGTTTTTTCCACACAGGTGCCTACCAGGAATCGCTGAGTGGTTATGGCGGACTGAAACACTGTCTGCTACCAGCGCCGAAACATGTGCTGATTGATAAAAATTATTACGGGGAATTCGTTGATACTGAAGTATTTAAAGAGCAGGATGCCGATTCGATGCTCAAAATTCTCGGATACTGACAACCTTCGGATGCTTCGCACCGTTTAAAGGATATGAAGCATCCGAAGAAAGTATCTGTTTTCAGAAAAGCACATTTTAACGCAGCCCACAGGCTTCATAACCCTGCGTGGAGCGAAGAGAAAAACCGGGAGGTATTCGGATTGTGCAATAATCCGAACTACCACGGCCATAACTATGAACTGGAAATAAGGGTAACCGGAGAAATTGATCCCGAAACCGGCATGGTGCTCGATCTGGGCTGGCTGGCCGGACTGGTTAAAAACGAGGTGGAATTGCGCTTCGATCACAAAAACCTCAACCTGGATACGCCGGAGTTCAGTGACCTGAATCCTACAGCTGAAAATATATGTCTGGTTATCTGGGAAATCATGCGAACGCACATCCCGGAACACCTGGAACTCGGCGTCAGGCTTTATGAAACACCGAGAAATTTTGTAGAGGTGTAACTACTTGATTGTCTTACAGATACATGGCACCAAAAAAATAACCACCAGGCAGTGACCTGGTGGTTATTTTTTTGGTGGATATCAGTTCTTCGTAATCTCGCTCGCCTGAAATACCCTGCCGTTCTTGTCCTCGAGCGCAAGTACATATACGCCCGGTGTGAGATCATCCAGTGTATAAACGCCATTGGCATTTCCCTCCAGACGAAGTACTTCACGGCCTTCCAGACTGAAAATACGTACTGCACTTACTTCCTCTGCCTGCTCGAGCGCAATGTAGGTGGCAAAAGGATTGGGGAAGATTTTCACCTGTGCAGCAGGCAGTTCTTTACTTGCGGAACTCTGATTCAGATTGTAGATTGCTACTGTTGAATCGGCTGTATTGTTCAGATTCTTGATCTTCAGATGCACAATACCCTCGCAGAAGGCACCGGCTGTGTAAAAGTGAACAATCAGCTCACCTTCCTCGTTTGGATCCATGTTGAGATTGCGCGCGTTTACTGTGCGCGAGTAGCAAGTAACGGGATCACAAATAGCGGTTTCGCAACCCGGAGTAATCGAAATAACCTGCCTTTCCCAGCGCAGGTTAATAGTATTGGCAGTCAGATTTTTAATGGTGGCATGTGCTCCGATATCATCGGCGTCGCCTACAGTGTCAACCGGATTGGGTGTTACCTGAAAAACGGAAGTAGTTTGTGCGCTGGCAGTTGCAAGAGCAGCCGCTGCAAGGAGAGTGAGTAAGCGTTTCTTCATGTTGTTAATGTCGCTTGTTGGCAGGTTCATCAAATTTCTACAAAGATAGTGCGATATGTAAAAATGAAGCACTAAATTTGTTCATCCTCAAAGGGATTGGCCATAACCGGACATATTTATACTATGAGCACGCGTGATTTTGCCATTATCATTGCTTTCAGCGGTTGCTTTCTCTCGCGCCTGCCAGCTCAGTTGCCATCCGGCTCTGTGGCCCCCGACTTTTCTGCCTATGATATTGGAGGGAATCTGCACAATCTGTATGCTGTGCTGGACTCCGGCAAGATCGTCGTCATGGAAGTAAGTGCCACCTGGTGTCCTCCGTGCTGGGCATATCACCAGAGCGGCGATTTGCAGGAATTTTATCTGGAGCACGGTCCGGAGGGCGACAACCGCGCTCGGGTTTTCTGGGTGGAGGGAGATCCCGCCACCAATACTCAATGTATTCTCGGGCTGCCCGGGTGTTCGGTTTCATCTCCCGGAAACTATTCATCCGGGGTTACCTATCCGGTTCTCGATAATTCCGCCATTGCAGACTCCTTCAGGGTAGCGTTCTACCCTACCCTTTTTGTTATTTGTCCGAACAGAAAACTGTATGAAACAGATGCCCGACCAGCTGATGCACTCTGGGATCTGGCCAGTACATGTCCGGTAGCTTACGGACAAAACAATGCCGGTATTTATGAGTTTGATCCGGGTCATGGGTTGCCCGAAATATGTGGAAATGTTGAACTTGCCCCCTCGTTTCAATTGACAAATCTGGGATTTCAGCCACTGACTCAAGCTGATATCAGGCTTCGGTGGAACGGAACGGATATCGGCCTGGTGAACTGGACGGGCTCGCTGGGGGTTTATGAAGATACCCTGATAACGATTGCTGCCCCGTCTGTGAGTGCAGAGGGTGTAATCAGCGTTCAGCTCAGTTCGGTAAACGGGAATTTCAGTGATGACAACAACACAGATAACTTCAGGTCTGCTGTTTTCAGCAATTCCGCCTATTTTCAGTCAACAGACCTGCTACTGAAAGTACGTACTGACGCGTTCGGACAGGAAACCTACTGGGAACTTCGCGACGAGAACGGTCAGGTGGTTGAGTCCGGCGGAAATGAACTTGTGGGACCCGATGGCGGTGGGAAATATCCGCTGGGCATTACAGCAGGCCCGGGCAGTCTGCCATCCAGTACGCTGGTGAAAGACACGCTGCACATCCCGCAGCCTGGTTGTTACTCCATACACTTTGTTGACGCCTTTGGCGACGGTATGTGTTGCCAGTATGGAAACGGATATTATCGGCTTTTTGACCTGTCAGATCAGTCCACACCGGTCATTTCCGGCGGAAATTTTACCGAATACGACCGTCATGCCCTGAAATCCGGAGAAACCACATCCACACAGGAGGTAGCGACCTCCGAAAATGATATTGCTATTTCTCCAAACCCGGCTACCGGACTGGTAAATATGTTTCAGGAGGAAGATCAGACTGGATGGTCTGAATGGACAATCTTCAATCTCGCCGGCCAGGTCGTTGCGCACTCGCGCGCACGGGAATTCCCGGATGTGACAAACTTGCCAAACGGGATGTACAGTATCAGTATCAGGGCGAACAGTTCTGTGGTGATGAAAAAACTGGTGGTACAGCACTAGAATACCATCAGGGGCCAAGGAAACTGATATTGCGTTTTAGTCCCTCGAATTTGACCCGTTTTACGGCCGATTTCCGGAATACCCTGCCAAAAACTTCTTCTGTCAGTTCCTGCCAGTCGCGGCGGGTCATTCCGAGCAAGTCCGGGTGTGGTTCAAATTCGGGTGTTTCGTGGCGCCGGGAGAACCGGTTCCAGGGGCATACGTCCTGACACACATCACAGCCAAACATCCAGTTGTCCGTTTTGCCTTTGAACGTCGCAGGGATCTCCTCGCGCAATTCGATGGTCAGGTAGGAAATACATCTGGAGGCATCCAGGAAATAACCTTCCGGGGAGATAGCCTCTGTGGGGCAGGCATCAATACATCGCCGGCATGTACCACAGTGATCGCGAATAGGATCGTCGTAAATCAGGGGCAGATCGCAGATAATTTCGGCGAGAAAGAAGAATGAGCCGGCTTTCGGGTTAATGGTGAGCGTATTGCGACCATTCCAGCCTATACCCGAACGTTTTGCCCATTCGCGCTCCATGACCGGGGCGGAGTCAACAAAAC
>JBEGNB010000179.1:0-4046 GCA_041182785.1 Bacteroidota bacterium | reverse complement strand
CCTGCACCACATAGAACTCGCAGCCAACAATGGGCTTTACACCCTCGTGTTTGGCCGCTTCAGCCACGAACTGAAATACACCGAACATATTCCCGTGATCGGTGATGGCGAGGGCTTTCATACCATCGGCAGCGGCTTTTTTGAACAAACCGGGAATAGATGCGGCACCATCGAGCAGCGAGAACTGCGTATGGCAGTGCAGGTGAGCAAAATTAGGCATATTGAGAGGAGATTGGTCTTGTTGACCCCAAAGTTACGCGATTTTACATAATCTGGAAACGCGGCAGGTCACTTCTTCTGCTGTTTGTTGATAACTTTTACTTCACCGGCTCGAGGGCGATCTGTATTTCAATAACGGGCTTTTCGGTAACGGCCTCAATTTCCATTGTAACGGAGATATCATCTATCAGGTTGTCATTTTTGAGGGCAAAGAACCAGGTTCCCTCCAGCGGGGTATATCTGCGCTGAACATCTATATTTATATTTCCCTGATGAACAAATGCCTGATAGGGTTCTTCTTTCGAGAACTTTTGCCAGTTTTCCCAATCGGTGATTGCATAAGTTACATCTTCCCCGGTAGTGGAAATAGTCATGTCTATGGCTGCACCAAGTGCAAAGGCAGCGAGTGCCGTTTCGGGCTGTAAGGTCATCAGTTTCATGGAGCCGCTGCGGAGTACCTGACTGAGTTTGCGGGCGTCGAGCTGTCGCGCTTCACTGGCACCCTGACCCACAGAAATCCGGTAGGCCCACTGCCGGGTGCCGGGCGGCAGGGTGAATTGCCAGGCGTTGACCGGATTGGTTGTGTACATCTTTTTGGCGCTCACGGTAACCTGACCGCTCATGGAAACCATGACTGTGTCCATACCTGTCTGTACGCTCGTGCGTACCTCCCTGAAAACAGGAAATTCATTCGGATCCCAGGGGACTGCGGTGGAAAAACGGGTGGTTTCCTTGCCCGCAGGGGTTCGATGCAGGGTAAAACGACATATTTTTTTCCCGGCACCGCTTTCGTTGAAGCGCAACTGATAGATACCTGTATGCGGTATGCGTATTATCTGGCGTGCAACGGAATCGGTCTCATACCTGCTGAAGATGGTTTTCCCGGCAAATGGTATGAATTCGATGTTTTTTATCTTTTTCCCGCTGAGTTCCGCAGCAGTCAGTTCCACAGCATCCCCCTCGGCAAAGGCATATATGAAAGTTTGCTGTCCGTCCATCCGGAAGGTCTGATCGGCTACCGGAATGGCTTTCTGTGCTCCTGATAGCAATGGAAGATGGATGCATGCAATCAGTGCAAATTGCCGGATAATGGCTGTTTTCATTTTTCCTGATCCTCTTTTTCAAAGTGATAATTGCGCAATTTTGGGGCTTTCCACCAGGTGATACCAACTACCAGCATGGTCATCAGACCCCCAAATACAACGGAAGGAACCGTTCCCATCGCTCTGGCAGCCAGTCCGCTTTCAAAAGCCCCCAGTTCGTTTGACGAGGTGATGAACATGGAATTCACGGAGGACACGCGCCCGCGCATGTTGTCGGGTGTCTGAAACTGAAGCAGGGCTGCCCGTATGAACACGCTCACTTCATCCAGCATTCCTGCTATCATCAGTGCGCCAAACGACAGGTAAAAGTTGGTACTCAACCCGAATACGATGATACAGACGCCAAATCCGGCCACGCAGGCCAGCATCACTTTTCCTGCACCCCTGCCCAGCGGACGGTGAGCCAGAAAAAGAGCCATGCTGATAGCCCCCACCGACATTGCAGCCCGGAGTATGCCGGCGCCCTCAGGACCGACGTGCAGTATGTCTTTGGCAAAAACCGGCAATAAAGCTACGGCACCGCCAAAAAACACAGCAAACAGATCCATGGCAATGGCAGCTATAATCAACTGATTACTGAATGCAAATTGCAAGCCTTCCGCAATGCGCTTTACCGCCGATTCCCCTTCCACCGGTTTGGGTGAAGGGCGCGGCGGAATTTGCATGCAGAAAACGAGGGCCATCGAACAAAGTACAGTCATGACGGTGAAAGTGATTTTTACCCCCGCAAAACCGTAAATCAGTCCACCAATACCCAGTCCCGTGATACTTGCCACCTCCCACGTGCTGCTGTTCCACGAGATGGCATTCTGAAGCCTGTCCCGATCCACAATTTGTGACAGAAACGCAAAATTGGTGGGGCTGAAGAATCCGCGGGCAATCCCGGTGAAGAATATGATGACATACAATGCCCCGAGAACTGCTGATTTTGTCCCATTCTCACCCCAGTATGCCAACGTGAGCAATGAACCCGAGCACAGCACCAGCACAGAGAGACAGATAGCCAGAATATTCCGTTTGTTGTACTTGTCGGCAATATGACCTGCCCATAAACTGATACTTATCGCAGGAACAGCCTCCGCCAGTCCGATCAGTCCGAGCATGAGCGGATCGTTGGTGAGCTCATATACGTAATAGCCAACCGAAACCGACATAATCTGAACGGTCAGTGTGGTCATCAGGCGCATGAGCAGGAACCAGCGGAAATCGCGGACCCGAAGTGCCGCGTAGGCGTCATTTTTTTGTTTTGTCATTGTTTCAATGTGCTTGCAAAAGAACAAAATTTTTGCCGCCCTGTTTTACTGGCATGGAACGAATCTCTGTTTTTGATATTTTCAAGATCGGCATAGGCCCGAGCAGTTCTCACACGATGGGCCCCTGGCGCGCCGCTCAGCGTTTTCTGAGAGAAATCAGCCTCGACAAGGTGGCTGCCGTACAGGTGGAACTTTACGGATCTCTGGCCAAAACCGGCAGAGGACACGGAACTGACCTCGCTGTACAGCTGGGCCTTAACGGCGACGATCCCGTGAACATCCCGGTAGAGGCGGTTAACCCCACTATTGACCATATTGCAGCTACCCGGACGATTAAACTGAATGGCGGGAGGGTTATCCCGTTCAATCCCGATACCGATATTGTTTTTTATTTCGACCAGTCGCTGCCGCACCATGCCAACGGACTTGTTTTCAGGGCTTTTTACTCCGATGGGGGAGGGGAGAGCCATACTTATTATTCCGTGGGAGGTGGCTTTGTAGTGAAAGAAGGTGAAGAAAACAAAGCTGGCTCCGTCACACTGCCCTTTCCCATTGACCGCGGTGAGGATTTGGAGCGCTGGTGTAAACAGGAAAACAAGGCTATTCACGAAATAGTACTGCTCAATGAGCTGAGCTGGAGATCCGGTGAAAAGGTGACTGCCGATCTGATGCAGATATGGGATGTCATGAAGCAGTGTATCTACAAAGGATGCCACACTGAAGGTATTCTGCCCGGCGGACTGGGTGTGACAAGGAGAGCGGCTCCTCTCAGTCGCCGCCTGCTGCTCAACAAACCATATTCAAATGCGGATGAATGGATTACGCAAATCAGCCGGGGCGGACATACTTTTCAGGAAATTCTCAAATGGGTAAGCTGTTTTGCACTGGCCGTTAACGAGGAAAATGCTGCCTTCAGCCGTGTGGTGACTGCTCCTACCAACGGAGCTGCCGGTGTTATTCCCGCCGTCCTGATGTATCACGTCTGCTTCGGTGAGCGGTATGTTGAAAGTGATATTGTCAAGTTTATGCTAACAGCCGGTGAAATAGGCAGCCTCTTCAAAAAGGGAGCTACTATTTCCGCTGCCATGGGCGGTTGTCAGGCCGAAATTGGTGTTTCCTCCGCCATGGCCGCCGCTGCACTCACCGAATGTCTGGGTGGCACTTATGATCAGGCTATGATGGCTGCTGAAATAGCCATGGAACACCACCTGGGAATGACCTGCGACCCCATCGGCGGACTGGTACAGATACCCTGTATCGAACGAAATACAATGGGAGCCATCAAAGCTATTACAGCCAGTCAGATAGCACTGGAAAGTAATCCTGATCTGGCCAAGGTGACCCTCGACACCGTCATAAAAACGATGAAGGAAACGGCACACGACATGGATCACAAGTACAAGGAAACAGCCGATGGCGGACTGGCACTCCATATCCCGGTCAATGTGGTAGAATGTTAATTTTTTAAAAT
>JBEGNB010000178.1:0-2856 GCA_041182785.1 Bacteroidota bacterium | reverse complement strand
TGATGATGCCTGGGACTATGCTCTGTATCCTACACGCTTTATTGACGGAACAACCCTTCAGAAGGGAATGTGGCCACCTGACAATACCGTGCACACAGTCATGGCGGGGGGTGCACCCGTTCTCGCAGTTATCAAAGACAATGGTAAAAACTGTGCACTCGGTCTGGCTGCCCTCAAAATCAACGACTTGCAGGGAGCGGTTGATCGCCTGACCAAAGAGATAGCGAGTGTGCCAGATAACGAACTGGCGTGGGCTAACCTTGGACAGGCGTACCTGAATGCCAACATGCTGGAAGAGGCAAAAGCTGCAGCTGAAAAGGCCATTGAAATTGCCCCCGACGATACGCAGGCAAATAACCTGTTAGGCCTGTACTGGATGAGTATGAACGATGTAGCAAAAGCAAAGGCCCAGTTTGAGCTTGCTATTAAAAAAGAACCTTCCAACGCTACGGCATACTACTTCCTGGGCGATATATACCGCAGAACAGGCGAGCAGCAAAAGGCACTGAATTACCTGATAAAAGCGATTCAGATTGCGCCCAATTTCAAACCTGCCTACGAAATGGCGGCCAAGATTTATGATGCAACAGGCGAACCGGACAAGGCTCAGAAATTCAGAAATGCCGTCAAATAGTACGCCCGATGAACTTTAAACAACTATTTCCAACATTCAGGAACAGATACCTGTTTGTTTCTTCGCGTATGAAAAAATACGCAACCGGTGAGCACGTATTTGAACGCGCACTCAACCTGGGTACGGGTGAGGGCGATTACGACCGCATGATTGCCGGCTACTGTATGGAACTGACCGGCTGTGATGTGAATGAAGAAGATCTCGTGCATGCGCGCGCGGTCAACGCAGGCGTGATGAATCTCGCTTATGAGGTGAACAACGCACTTGAACTTACCTATCCCGACAATCACTTCGATCTGATTGTGAGTTGTGAGGTCATCGAGCACGTCGGCAAGCCTGAAAAAATGATACAGGAAATGTACAGGGTGTTGAAGCCCGGCGGACTGGCAGTCATGACGTTCCCCAGCCGTGAATTTCCCATTACTTATGATCCAGTAAACAGAATCTGGCAGTTCACCCGCGGCGATGGAAGTCGCGAGTATGCTATTAGTCAGGGCGCCTACGCTTTTGGCCATGACTACCTCATCGGAGCAGATGATTTCAAAAGATGGGCAAAAAATGCCGGCTTTGAAATCGTCGAGTTCAAAGGACTGAGTCACCACCTGGTTGGACTGCTGGAGGTGTACTGGACGGGTATTGTACAGCGTATTTTCAAGAAGAATGCAGGCAACGTGACCAGCGATACCGAAGGCGGCTTGAAAGTGCGGCCTTCTTCCACGAAAGAACCTTTTCTGAGTATTGTAACTGATTTGATTCTCACGCTCGATACCCTGTTGTTCGGCTGGAGCAGCAGAAGTATAGGGAAGGGTATCGTTCTAAAAAAATAATGCAATATGAGCTCGAAAGCTATATTATCGGAGATGCTGAACCAGTGTCGTTCCAATTGTTACCGGGTTTACGACAAGATAACCCCGGAAAATGCCTTGCTTAAACTCAACGACAATACGGCATCCATAGGTTTCATATTCCGTCATACAGGTGAAACCATGCATCTTCTTTGTACGTTTCTGGGCTATGAAACGCAAGTAAAGAACACCACCATGAGCTTTGTTGATGAAGGACAGGGTACTGACACCGAGGAAAGCAAGTCGCTGATTGACAGCGGTTTCCGGTTGCTGGAAAGTATTCTGGAGTCAACTCCAGACGAAAAGTGGCTCGAACCGGTGGATACTCCTTTTTTTGGTACAGTCCCCCGGGTGAGGGTTTTCAGCCATGTAATGTTTCACAATTCTTATCATCTTGGCCAGATTGGCCTCACGCTCAGAAAGGGCGCTTGATCATGGATAAAAACCTCATATACGGCCACCATCCGGTCGTGGAAGCCATTCAGTCGGGGAAGGCAGTGGAAAAAGTGTATTTTCAGCAGGGTATGCGCGGAGAACTGGAAAAGGAAATCCGTCTGCTGTCCCGTGAATACGAAATACCGCTTCAGATTGTACCCAAGGAGAAGCTGAACAAAATGGTGAAGGGCCAGCACCAGGGTGTTGTAGCCTACCTTTCTCTGATTACATACCTGTCGCTTGAAGACGTAGTTCCCTTTATATTCGAGTCGGGAGAGGTACCACTGCTGGTATTGCTCGATGGCGTAACGGATGTACGCAACTTCGGAGCTATATGCCGCACGGCTTACTGTGCCGGCGCCCATGCTGTGGTCGTACCGCAATCGGGCTCCGCTCCGGCCAATGAAGAAGCCATGAAAGCATCCGCAGGCGCGATCGCGCACATGAAACTCTGCAGAGTGCGGAGTATGTTCAGTGCAGTGGAGTGGTTACAGGAATCCGGTATTCAAGTGGTGGGTACTGCTCTTTCTGACAAGGCCGTTCAGGTGTTCAATGCCGATCTGACTGTCCCTACTGCCATACTGATTGGCTCAGAGGGCGATGGTTTGAATCACAAACTTCAGAAAATGTCGGATCTACTGGTCAAAATACCACAGGCCAGCAACTTCGACTCCTATAATGTGGGAGTAGCCACCGGAATGATTTTGTACGAGACGCTGCGGCAGCGCGCGCTGGAAACAGCTTAAATCAGCCGTGATACCTCAAATAGTACCCAATACCCGTAGAAATACCTGTTATTCAACCAGTCCGCGGCCTTCTTTGACAATTCTGCCCTGATCGGAGAGTTCCTTCATCAGCCTGTCAAGGATACCGTTGATGAACTCGCGGCTCTTCTCGGTTGAATAGACTTTGGATATCTCCACGAACTCGTTGATCGTAACC
>JBEGNB010000177.1:0-8356 GCA_041182785.1 Bacteroidota bacterium | reverse complement strand
CCTATATACAGTTTGACAAAAACATCAAAGTCGGAGCTGATTGTATTCTTGTTAAAGGTGAATGGCATCTCCGACTCCGACTTCAATTGAACGAACCGGACGAAGTTGTCTTTGGAAAACTCCATCCTCTCTTTTCGCATCTCGTTAAAAATCAGGGAATAGGTGGTGGCATACCCTTTTTTCACAAGATTATAGTGTAAAAGCCACAAACTCGCATCGTCTTCGAGGTATGGATCAAATCCTTTAGCACTGAACATCGAATGCGCGAAAGGTGTCAACTTGTCATCGGAGTCAAGCAGGTCGAAAGCCCGCATCCAGAACCGGATGGAATTGACCATATTCTTGCCAACCCCAAGGAATACAACTGCATCACTCTCTGAGAACGACTTTCCGGAATTGACAAAGTCATAACCTTTCTTCAGCCACAGATGCCTGCACTGAAAACTTTCATGACCAGAGAATGTTGGACGAATGTGAACCATCGGCTTTCAAAATTGCATTGCAAAATTAAACAAATTGTATTCAAAATTGCAAATTTATTTTTAAACATTTTAAAATTTTTTTTCCAAAACTGTTTCATCTGCACGTTAAAGCCTGTGATAAAAGACTTCGTCGCTAAACAGGAGTTGCACTACAATCAATCTTCAAGGAAAAAATATATAAATAATTCATTATCAATATTTTATTTGCTAAAATATATCCCTTCTCACTTAGCCCCTGCCAACCCAAATCATTTTCGCCCCCATTAATTCACGAAACATAGTCATTTTCGCCCCTAAAAAATGACGTTTTTAACCTTTTTTCGCCTATAAAAAATGACAAAAACACCGCCCTGCTTGCTTTAGTCCGTTTTTGATAAGCCGGAAGGCTGAAAACCACGCGGGCGCGCACGAACCCGTACGCGCCCGCATGAAACTGCCGGACACCATTGTCGGAGGCTTAATATGCCTTGGCGAACAGCACCCTTTTCTCGCTGGGCTTGCCGGTGAGGATACAGGCACCTGGTTCTTCATCCCAACCGAGCGGAATACAGCGTATGGTAGCTTTGGTTTGTTCCTTGATGGCCACCTCGGTTTCGGTAGTTCCGTCCCAGTGTGCATATACGAACCCGCCCTTGTTTTCGAGGATATCCACGAATTCGGCCCAGGTATCGGCTTTGGTGATATGCTCGTCGCGATGCTGTCTGGCGCGCTCGAACATATTCTGCTGAATTTCATCGAGCAGAGCAGCCACGTGGTCGGCAATGGTATCGAGCGGCACGCTTGATTTTTCTTTGGTGTCGCGGCGGGCCACTTCCACCTGATTGGCAGCAATATCGCGCTGACCGAGTCCCAGGCGCACCGGAATACCGATCATTTCATATTCGGCAAACTTGAAACCGGGGCGGTTCTGATCGTCGTTGTCAATTTTCACGCGGATTCCTTTGGCGCGCAGTTCACCGGCAATTTTCGTGGCAACCTCGGTCAGTTCCGGCGACGGTTTGGGGATCGGCACGATGACTACCTGTACTGGTGCCAGTTTGGGAGGAATTATCAGTCCGTCATCGTCGGAATGTGTCATAATCAGGCCACCGATAAGTCGGGTAGATACGCCCCAGGAGGTGGCATACACATACTCCTGCTGGTTTTCCCTGTTCAGGAACTGCACATCGAAGGCTTTGGCGAAATTTTGTCCGAGGTAGTGCGAGGTGCCTGCCTGCAGAGCTTTGCCGTCCTGCATAAGCGCTTCAATACAATAGGTATCGTCGGCGCCTGCAAAGCGTTCGTTGGCGGTTTTCACTCCTTTGATTACCGGCATAGCCATCCATTCTTCGGCGAAGCGGGCGTATATGTCGAGAATCATCAGCGTTTCTTCCACGGCCTCTTCCTTGCTGGCATGAGCGGTATGGCCCTCTTGCCAGAGGAACTCCGCCGTGCGCAGGAAGGGGCGCGTGCGCATTTCCCAGCGCACCACATTGGCCCACTGATTAATCAGGAGCGGCAGGTCGCGGTAGCTCTGAATCCAGTCTCGGTACGTATTCCAGATAATGGTTTCGGAAGTGGGGCGAACGATGAGTTCTTCTTCCAGCTTGGCTTCGGGATCAACCACCACGCCGCCGCCATTGGGATCATTTTTGAGTCGGTAGTGCGTCACTACGGCGCACTCCTTGGCGAAACCTTCCACGTGAGCGGCCTCTTTGCTGAGGAAACTTTTGGGGATAAACAGTGGAAAGTAGGCATTAACGTGACCTGTTTCCTTGAACATGGCGTCGAGCGCGTCGCGCATGCGTTCCCAAATACCGAAGCCGTGCGGCTTGATGACCATGCACCCGCGCACCGGAGAATTATCGGCCAGACGGGCTTTCTGAACGATGTCGAGATACCACTGGGAGTAGTCTTCCGAACGGGGTGTAATTTCCTTTGCCATGAAAAGTAATATAAATTGATGAGAAAGAATCCTGATTTTAACCGGAAATGTGCCGGGGAAAGCGAATTTAACCAACTTTAACCACTCAAAAGTTCGCTTTAATCGCACATTAACCAAAAAAAGTGCGCAAAGGTAATATTTTTGACCCTGAAATCAGACTTACTCAACCATGTATGTGTTGCATGATTACAAGTAAATCTGAAAAATCCCGCTGAAAGCCATCAAATAAAACATTCCGCGCCATGAAAGGAAAATTCAGTTCTCTGCTTTGGGTTCTTGTTGCCCTGTTCGCCACCTCGTTTCAGGCAAGCGCCCAGGACGACCTTTACTACAACCCGTCCACCGATGCCGCTGCGAAGAAAAACAGCGCTGACTACAACGATGAATACAGCGACAACCGTCGCTATGAAGACGATGATGACTACTATTACGATGAGGAAGATGAGTACGCCTACGAATATTCATCCCGCATCCGCCGTTTCCACCGCCCGTCTTACGGAGTTGATTACTATGATCCGTTTTATGTGGATCTGTATCACTACGACCCGTTCTTCTCTCCGGGTGCCACTATTTATGTTTACAACTACAATGACTACTGGACCTGGCGCCGCTGGCGTCGCTGGAACTCCTGGAATACCTGGAATGCCTACAACACCTGGGGAGGTGGCTGGGGCTTCAATTCCTGGGGATGGAACAGCTGCTATTCCGGATACAGCCCCTGGTATAACCCCTGGGCGATGAACAATTACTATTATGATCCGTACTGGACCTGGAACGGCTACAACCCGTATTTCAGCAATAACGTGATCTGGGTAAACAACAATTATTACAACAATAATAATTACAACAACGGTGGCGGTGGAAACGGTGGCGGCTACGCTCCCCAGACCTACACCGGTGTGCGTCGCCACGGTTCTTCGGTAAATCCGGGTTATGCCCGTATCCCCGACGGAAGTGGTCGCCTGAATACTGGCCAGAAAGATGTGCCAATGGTAGAAAAGCCCGCGCTCAGGGGTCGTACTGCCGGCGATATCGAACCGGCAAACAACAATGCCGCCGCAGAGCGCGCCAAAGCACCATCTACACCATCGGGTCGCAGACCAGCCGGTATGGATGACCGCAGCATGGAAAAAGGCTCCCAGACACGTCCCTCATCTCCGGCAGAACGCAAGCCTTCTGAAGCAGAACCACGCCGGACGAACCCGTCGGGCCGCAACGACGATGCCCCTACTCCCGCCCGCCCGCGCGAAGATGCGCGTCCTTCCACACCGCGTCCTTCTACGCCCCGCACTGAAACGCCGAGTCCGGCACGCCGCGAAAACGGCGGCTACAGCACGCAGGAGCGCAGCGAGTCGAGGGAAGAAGCAAGGCCCGTACGTCGCGCAGAGGAGCGTCCGGCCTATACACCACCGAGCCGCAGCAACGACAGCTACAACGCGCCGTCCCGCTCTTCTGAAAGTCGCCCGGCAAGCAGCACGCCGCGCTCTTTCGACTCCGGCTCATCCGGAAGAAGCAGCACGCCGGCTCCCTCTGGCGGCGGCAACAGTACGCGCAGCAGTTCCGGCGGCGGCGGTGCCACACGCAGCTCAGGTGGCAGAAATTAGTAAATGGTGACAATAACTGTCGGCTATCCGGCGGGTCAGATCGTTCCAGATCCGACCCGCCGGTACTGCACAAGGCAGCACCCGAATCCGGAAAACCACAACTTTCCACTGCATCACAGGTAGCATCTGAAGCAGTCATGGATCCGACGGATATGGCAAGCACACCCGTCTCTGCTTACCCCTGATGCCCGAAACAATCAACCTGACCATGAAAAAAATAATTCCGGCACTGGCCATCGCGGCCATTTCTGCCTTCCCCGCATTTTCTCAGACCGCCGCCGATGTGCTGCGCTATTCTTACCTCCAGCCAGGCGGAACAGCCCGGTCACTGGGAGCAGGAAATGCCTTTGGCGCACTGGGCGCCGAATTCGGTGCACTCAGTATGAATCCGGCAGGAATAGCACTCTTCCGCACCGATGAACTGGTGGTAACGCCATCGCTCCGCTTCGCTGAAACAGATGCCGAGCTGCCGGGCAACCTGCCCCTGACAGACAACAAGAGCACCTTCGCATTCGATAACTTCGGACTCCTGTTTAACGATACGCCCGGCGAGAAATGGACTACTTTCAACTTTGCCATAGGCGTCAACCGGCAAAATAACTATGCCTCCTCTATTTACTATGAAGGCGATGCGGCGGGAACCATCATGAACGGATTGTATAACGACGCCGTACTGACCATCAACAACGGCGGCTCGTCCGACGATTTCTACCCATTCGATACCAAACTGGCCTACGATGCCAGCGCCATATACCAGGACGCCAGTTCCGGGGAGTGGATTTACGACTTTCTGGGGAATGAAGACGCTGCCCTGAACCGCTCACAGGCCGTGAATACCTTCGGCAGAATGAACGAAATGATCATGTCGTTCGGAGGTAACTACAAGGAAAAGCTGATGGTGGGGGCCACTGTTGGCATACCCTTCGTCAACTACCGCATCGAAGGTGAATATATCGAAACCGACCGCGACGATGCCGTTCCGTTCTTCGACCGGCTCACCTACACCGAGTACCTGCGCACCGAGGGCGTGGGCGTCAACCTGAAACTCGGTCTCATTTACAGGATCAACCAGACACTGCGCCTCGGGGCAGCATTCCATACCCCCACAGCGCTCCGGCTGACAGATACCTACACCAACACATTCGCCTACGAATATACAGTGAACGGAGATCCGTACGGAGGAACACCATACTCCCCGGAAACAGATGGTGTTACCGACTACCGCCTCCGCACACCGTGGCGTGCCTCGGCCAGCGCTGCAGCAGTGATTGGCAAAACAGGCTTCCTCAGTGCCGATGTAGAGGTGGTTGACTACTCAAATAACGCCTATAATTTTACCGCTGATGTGCCCAGTCAGGCAAATCAGGCAGCCGAACGCGATGTAAACCGTGAAATTCAGAAAGCCTATGGTCAGGCCCTGAATCTGCGTCTCGGCGGTGAAGTAGCCATAGAGGACTTCAGGCTGCGCGGCGGACTGAATATGTACGGAAAGCCACAGGAAGGCGAAAGCGGTTTCAATACCGCCATCTCGGCCGGCGCCGGCGTCCGTTTGCAATCATTCTATCTCGACCTCGGCTGGAGGCGATACGTCGGCAAAGGCGGTTTGGCCCCTTACTCCGGCGCACCCGTTGCCACCACCACCAATGCCGTCAGCGACGTGCTGCTGACACTCGGATTCAAGTTTTAAAGCAATTACCTGAAATGAAATCACTCCTGTTTGCTGCTGCACTGCTCGCAACCACGCTCTGTCAGGCCCAAAAGGCAAGCTACACCGCCGATGATACTCTTCGGGGATCTGTCACCCCGCAGCGGTCATGGTGGAACCTGACCTACTACGACCTGAATATCAATGTAGTGCCAGACAAGGAAAGCATATCCGGTTACAATACGATACACTATGAGGTACTGGAACCCGGACAGGTATTGCAGGTGGACCTCCAGCCGCCGCTCAAAATAGAAAGAGTTGAACAGGACGGCAAAACGCTTGGCTTCGAGAAAGCCGGGCGTTTTGCCTGTTTTGTCAGACTGGAAAAACCCCAGCGCCCGGGCGCACGCGAGGCCATCACGGTTTACTACTCCGGTTCGCCGCGAAAAGCCAAAAGAGCACCGTGGGACGGCGGTTTCTCCTGGAGCAAGGATAAATACGGAATGCCGTTTGTTGCTACATCCTGTCAGGGACTCGGCGCCAGCGCCTGGTGGCCCTGCAAAGACCACATGTACGACGAGCCCGATTCCATGCGTATTGCCGTAACGACTCCCGGCAACCTCATGGACGTTTCCAACGGACGATTCAGGGGAATGAAGGAAAACCCGGACAGCACCAAAACCTGGGAATGGTTTGTTTCCAATCCGATTAACAACTACGGGGTGAATGTAAATATCGCCCAATATACCCACTTTTCGGATACTCTCAACGGTGAAAAGGGGGTACTTACCCTCGACTACTACGTACTCCCTGATAACCTTGAAAAAGCCAGAACACAATTTCTGCAGGCCAAACAGACCATCAGGGCGTTTGAATACTGGTTCGGTCCATATCCGTTTTATGAAGACGGCTATAAACTGGTGGAGGTTCCCTATCTCGGAATGGAACACCAGAGCAGCGTGACTTACGGCAACAAATTCAAAAACGGATACCTGGGCAGCGACCTGTCAGGTACCGGCTGGGGTAAAAACTGGGACTACATCATTGTTCACGAGTCGGGGCACGAGTGGTTCGCCAATAACATTACTTACAAGGATATTGCCGATATGTGGATACACGAATCGTTCACCAGTTATGCGGAAGGACTTTTTGTGGAATACTATTACGGGAAGGAGGCCGGGGCTGAATACCTCCGGGGCTGCAGGAAACAGATTGAAAATGATCGCCCGATTATTGCAGATTACCATGTGAATGCCGAAGGGCCGGGTGACATGTATCATAAAGGCTCCAATGTGCTGCACACCATCAGGCAAATAGTGGGAGATGATACAAAATGGCGCAGCATACTCCGCGGACTCAACAAGGACTTCTACCACCAGACGGTTGAAACAAAACAGATTGAAGCCTATATAAGCAAGGCCGCCGGACGCGACTTGTCAAAAGTGTTTGATCAGTATCTGCGCAGAGCCAACATACCGGCACTGGAATACTACATAGAAAAAGGAACCCTCAGCTACCGATGGATCAATTGTGTGGACGGCTTCGACATGCCTGTACGTGTACTTCTGAACGGAAAACGCAGCGAAGTGATCTACCCCGTCAGCGAATGGAAAACACTGGGCAAGGTAAAGTCGCTGGAAGTGGATGAGAACTACTACATACACGCGTTCTCCACAGGACGATAATAGCAAAATACAATATAATTAAAATTCATATAAACAATTTTATACAACATTCGTTTAGGCTTGACCCTTGTCAGGCCAAACATGCTATTATTGAACAAACCAATCAGCTATTTTTCGATGAAACTATTGCGACGTACCCGACTGATTCATTATTCAGGACTGCTTTTATGCACCCTGGTTTGGCTTGCCAACAGCGGAAATCCGCCAACCGGAAGAACCGGTGCTCCTTTCGACGGAAGCTGCGGTGACTGCCACTCCGGAGGCAATTTTAATGGCAACGTAACGGTTGACGGACTCCCCGGCACCATAGAACCCAACACAACGTATCCGCTCACACTGACTATGACCGTCACTTCAGGCAACCCCACCCGGGGCGGCTTCCAGCTGGTTGTGGTTGATGCCAATAATACCGATGCGGGTGATCTGGTCAGTACTAACGCCCAAACTGGTACGGAAAATCTTTCCAACCGCGAATACCTGGAGCAGCGCGGCTCCAAAAACATCACAGGAGGAGCCGTTTCCTGGACGTTCAACTGGGTATCCCCGGCTTCAGTACCGGGCAACACCGTCAAATTTTACTACATCGGTAACTTTGTAAACGGCAACGGCGGCACTTCGGGCGATTATGTCGAAACAGCCCTCACCACCGTACCGTTCAATGGTGCGCCACCGCTTACCGCCGTAATTTCGGGTACCACAAATGTTTCCTGCTTCGGCGGAAACAACGGTACCGCAACCGTAGAGGCATCCGGTGGCACACCACCATACACATATCTGTGGAGTAACAGCCAGACAGCCCAGACGGCAGTCAACCTGACGGCAGGAACCTACACGGTAACGGTAACCGGTTCCAGTGGATCGGGTACAGCTACTGCCTCTGCCACTATCACGCAGCCAACAGCACTAAATGCCTCTGCCAGCGTATCCGGTATTATTACCTGCCTTACACCGGAGGTTACTGCCACCGCAACAGCATCCGGAGGTACTCAGCCCTATTCATACCAGTGGCCCGACGG
>JBEGNB010000176.1:0-4877 GCA_041182785.1 Bacteroidota bacterium | reverse complement strand
AACAGCGCTGCAAAAACTGTTCCATACATGCCCGTACGATGAAATAAACATCGGAGACAGAACTCGACTGGTACTATTTGAACGGATTCTGGAAATCCGGATTATTAATAGCCACCGTATCTGTGAGTGCGTGCAGGAACTTGACCAGGGCTTGTTTATGATAGGCATTCAGCCCGGTGTATTTACCGTTTCCGAGCGGAAAACCCATCTGGCTGATGAAGATATCCTCATTTTCCACGCCAAATCCGTTGTCTGCATACTGTGCAACGGCCTCCTCAAGCGTCTGAAAGCGGCCATCGTGCATGTAGGGTGCCGAGAATGCGATGTTTCTGAGTGTTGGTGTGCGGAACTTCCCATTGTGGAACCTGTTTCCGGTGACACCGCCAAGTCCTCTGTCTGTGAAATCATCGAGCGATGCCACGCTGTCTATCCCGTTGTTGAAGAACTGGTTGCCGGTGAGGGTGATGCCCCCGTGGCAGTGGAAGCACTGTGCATCTGGAAGATTATAGGCAGCGCCTTCATCAAAGAACATCAGCTTGCCGTCGAGTTCCTCCTCGTCGAGAGCATCAATATTGCCATTGATGAACTGGTCGAATTTGGACGTGCCGCTGCTGATCAGGATTCTCTCGAACTGTGCTATAGCCTTTGCAGCCAGCTCTTTTGTTATTTCACCGGTGTTGGCAATGCCGAATGCTTTCCGGAAATACTCCGGATATGTCGGATGTTTTTTGAGTTTTTCGATCACATTGGGCCATGAGGTATGCAGCTCGATGGGATCTTCGACGGGAAGCAGCGCCTGCTCTTCGAGTGTTTTGACTCGTCCGTCCCAGAACAGTCCGTTGGTGGCATAAGCGATATTCAGGAGCGACATGGAGCTTCTCTTGCCCGCGACGCCGTCAATACCCACAGAAACAGCATAGTTATCGGTGAAACTGCCCTGAGGCAAATGACAACCAGAGCAAGACATCGTACTGTCGGCAGACAGAATCGGGTCGTAGAAAAGTCTGCGCCCCAGAGCGATTCCATCCACTGTGAACGGATTGTCGGCCGGGAATGGCACTTCCGGGAAATGCGCGGGCTTGGGAACCGTGTATGGCTTTGGGTCATACGGAATATCCGTCAGATCTCCTTCATCGGGCATTACGGGTGTGCTACCGTCCTGACACTGAAAAAAAGCGATAGCACTAATCAACAGCAGGGCGAGATATTGAATTCGCAGTACCTTTTTCATGACAGATTACTGTTTGATGGTGGTGGCTGTATCGTAGTGGCTGGAGATATCTTCTGCCACACGGGTGTCGGTTACCAGATTGGAGGTAGCGTTATTGGCCAGAATATCGTAGTAAGTTCCGTTATCGTTCAGGAGCAACTTGCGGATATCGAATTCGATATTGAGTTCAGGATGACCCTCTTCCACATGAATATGCTGCGTGAAGGTGAAAACTCTGTAAACCGGGTCGGAACCGCAGTGATAGGAGTAGGGAAGATCCATGACTCCGTCCTTGTCGGAGTCCATCCTGCCATCAAGTACCGTGAATATATAGCTTCTCCAGCCAAGCCAGTAATCAATTTCATAGGCGAGCGGACTGCCGGCGGGAAAATCGGAAGGTTGTTTGGCATTATTGGCTGCATTGACTCCGAAGCCGATCCGGATTCCGTCGTACTCTCCGGCAGGGATACCCGAAAATACGATACGCGGGGTTGTGCTCAGGTCGGATGCTGCCTGATCGGGCGTAAAATCAAGATACAATACATCGGCTACCGGAGTAACTGTCGTATCCTTAATGAGTGCAACATCAGAGAGATACAGCCTGTAACGCTGTACCACAATCTGGGTGGCATCGAAATTGTACGGTTTGTTTTTTTCGAGTTGGGAACTGTCGTAGGTGGCCTTGAAGTTGATGGCGAAATCCACACCAGGGTCTGCGGGTTCCTTGCAGGCAGATACCGCGAGAAGGGCAACTGCTGCAAAAGCGGACAGAGTGACGTTTTTCATGTTTTTATTTGTTTAGCTCCGATAAACGGATGGTACAGCAAAGTTAATGGAAACTTACTGTGAAACAGAAAAAACATCTTTCAGGTTGGAGGCCATTCTGATTTTCCACTGTGGTATGTCGTAAACAGACAAATCAATTCCGTCGAAAAGGCGCGACCAGTCGGCGTTCAGCGTGAGCCTGAAGTCGCGGCCGAGTTCGTGGTAAAAATCGCCCTGCGATTCAACGAACAAATCAGGAATATCGGCGATCGTCAGATCGAGGGTATCGGGAGCGAGGGCGGGGTCACTGTTGCGCACGATGACTGCCCGCAGGAACACATACCCGTTGTTGCCGTGCAGATTTTCTTTTTGAGTGTAAAGGGGGTGAGATACCGGCGTCAGGGCCGGAATAACACTGTTCAGGTTGTCTGAAAGACCAATTCTGAATTTTATCCGGTCGAAATAGCCATCTTCGCTGAACGTGGCGACCTGGTTGTCGAGGGGTGAGCGCCGGATGAGCGTGGCGTCATCCCTGAGCCACTGCCTCAGGGTGTCATTCTGCACGGCATTGAACAGGCGAAATTGCAGTGAATCGCTGGTGCGCACTGTTTCGCCGGCCTTTCCCAGTTCGACGTCGGAGATGTAGAATACTATATTTTTTATCCGGAAGAGCTGTCCGTTATCAGCCGGGTACAGCGAGTCGAGTCTGAAGAGCAGGGTATCGTAGAGCTGATTGGAGGAAAGAATCAGTTTGGGGTATCGGCAGCAGCAGTTTTCGTCGGCACCGGCGTAATAGTTTACCGCCCTGACATCCAGGCATCCCTGCTGTGGTTCGTAGCAGGAGCTGGCGGTCAGGGCGATAATCAGCCCGATAACAAGCATATACAGGCGAATGGGCATCAGATTTGTTTCATCATTTGCTTGATAATCTGTTTCACCTGAGAAGAGAACTCCTTCTCCAGTATCCAGAATCCGTAGTTTTTCTCCTGACGAAGAACAGTGAGAACCGGTTGCCCGACATATTTCCCGAAATTGAAAATCACCGTGCCATCGGGCTGTACTTTCAGGCGCTGGGTGGCGTCGAGGAAATTCAGGTCGTTAGTGAAGTCGTGGAGCGCCTGAACATCGTTTTTAATAGGGGCAGGCACTACGTTTCCGTCTTCATCGGTGAGATCCTTGCCTTCATACGCTTCCAGCTGACCGTGCAGTACCTCGATCGTCGCGCGTACGTCCGCGAGTGCGTCGTGTGCATCCGCGAGTTCTTTCCGGCAATACAGGCGATAGGCGGCCTTGAGGGTACGCGGCTCCATTTTGTAGAAAATACGCTGAACATCTATCAGGCGCCGTCTGGACACGTCGAATTCCATGCCCGTTCGGGCGAATTCCTCCATGAGCATGGGTACATCGAAGCGGTTGGAGTTGTAGCCCGCCAGATCGGCATCGCCGATAAAATCCCATATTTGCTGAGCCAGCTGACTGAAGGAAGGCTTGTTTGCCAGGTCCTTCGGTGTGATACCGTGTACCATCATGGCTTCTTCCGAGATAGGGATACCTGGATTGACGAGTGTTGACAGTATTTCGTCGGGACCACCATCTTTCCGGAGTTTCACCATGGCAATCTGCACGATACGATCGCGTATGACGTTCAGACCCGTGGTTTCCAGATCAAAGAAGACCAGGTCGCGTGTGAGATTTATCCTCATTTCTGCTGCTTTGTATCATCGAGGAGATCATCGTCGAGCAGGCCTCTTTTACGCGCTGTTTCGGCATAACCGTGCAACTGAACCGGTTTTTTCGATTTTTTCTTCATCCGGATATTCAGCATTTCTGTGAACAGGGAGAAGAATATTGCGAAATACAGGTAACCTTTCGGAATGGCACCCTCGGTGAAGTGACCAAGGTGAGCCGCTTCTGCAATGAGCGAAAAGCCAATCAGGATAAGGAACGAAAGGCCCAGCATCTGTACCGTGGGGTGTTCGTTGACGAACTTGCTGACAGGGCCCGAGAAGATCATCATAACCAGTACAGATATTACAACAGCTGCGATCATCACAAACAGGTTGTCGGCAATACCGACGGCTGTCAGGATGGAGTCGAAAGAGAACACAATATTAATCAGGGCAATCTGAATAATGACCTGATTCAGCGCGGCCTTGCCTTTGGGTACAGACGGATCATCATCGGAAGAATCGCCCTCCAGTTTGTGGTGAATTTCCGTTGTAGCCTTGTACAGCAGGAAAATACCGCCCAGCAGCAGAATGAGTCCCTGACCGTTTACAAAAGGCAGGTGGGACGTATCGGCATGATCCATCCAGGGCATGGAAACGTAGAACAGCGGATCCTTCAGGCCAATAATCCATGAAATACCGAAAAGCAGTATGATTCGGAGAACCATAGCGAGAATCAGACCAATGCTGCGCGCTTTGGGCTGCTGTTCCACCGGCAGTTTGGAACTGATGATAGACAGGAAAATAATGTTGTCCACGCCCAGTACGATTTCCAGCAGGGTCAGTGTGAGCAGACTCACCCATACAGCGCCCGAAGTGAAATCCGGCATGGTGAAAAGTAACATGTCCATTTATGTCGTGTTTAGTCGTTTTTCAAAAATCGCGCAAAATTACAGTAATTGCCAGAAGGCGGCGATAAACATTCCCGTAACTTTGCTTTAGTTTCCTTAACTGTTCAAAACAATCATGAAATTGAAAAATCTGATCCTGATTACCTTGTTTTCCGGGGTGTTCGTCACCTCCGACGCCCAGAACGCTGTTAAAAAATACGCGCTGATCGAGCATTTCACCAATACGAAGTGCGGTATCTGCGCCAACCGGAATCCGGCTTTCTACAGCCTGATCGGCCAGCCCCAGTACGCAGAAGACGTACATCACGTTTCGGTTCATCCATC
>JBEGNB010000175.1:0-2944 GCA_041182785.1 Bacteroidota bacterium | reverse complement strand
ATTATTTGTTAAGTATTTTAAAATCAATTATTTATACAAAAAATCACAATGCCATTTTTTGCTGTTTGTTGAAACAAGCATATAAATAAATTAAAAATATTTTTAATATTTTTTTGTGAATTGCCTGAGAAACATCCGAAAAGAGCACAGAACTGTGTATTCGGGAGTGATTCGGGAAGTGAATGTGACAACCCAACATCAGATCAAAAATACAACCCTGACATAGAAATTTGAACACACCCTATTTGTATCGTACCCCCCGTCTCCCCACCAACCAACACCCCTTGTTTTTCCGGCTCTTTTTAGGGGACATTCCTCGAAGTTCCTTTCCGGAGGGGAGGCACCCTCGGCTAAGCTGGTTTTATTTAACCGCAGAGGTAACCGCAGAGTTGCGCAGAGTTATCTTTCTCTGCGGTTACCGCCTGGCACTCCGAGCTACCAGGGTCGTGCATTGTCGCGGCATACCCTGAGCAGGTATTCTCCATATCCGCTTTTCAGGTATTTGTTGCCGAGTTTTTCCAGTTGCTCATCGTTAATAAAGCCCATTTCCCAGGCAATTTCTTCGATACATCCGATCTTGAGTCCCTGGCGATTCTCGATGGCCTGTACAAATTGCCCTGCCTGCATCAGAGATTCGTGCGTACCCGTATCCAGCCAGGCGTACCCTCGTCCCATAGGGCGCACCTCGAGCATTCCCTTTTCAAGGTAATACCGGTTTACATCCGTGATTTCATATTCTCCCCTTGCACTGGGGCGGAGATTTTTGGCAACTTCCACCACCGAGTTGTTGTAGAAATACAGTCCGGGCACGGCGAAATTACTGCGCGGATTAGCCGGTTTTTCTTCAATACTGACAGCCCTGAGATTCTGGTCGAATTCCACGACACCGTACCGTTCGGGGTCGGCCACCTGATAGGCGAAAATAATACCACCTTCCGGACTGGAGCAGGTGCGCACCATGTCGCCTAGTCCGTTTCCATAGAAGATATTATCGCCCAGTATCAGGGAGCAGTCATCGCTGCCAACAAACTCTTCACCGAGTACAAAGGCCTGGGCGAGTCCGTTGGGTGTATGCTGCACCACATAGGAAAAAGACATGCCCAGTTCGGAGCCATCGCCAAGCAGTTCGGCAAACTTGGGCAAGTCCTGTGGTGTGGAAATAATCAGCACTTCACGTATTCCGGAGAGCATGAGTGTGCTGAGCGGATAGTAAATCATGGGTTTATCGTAAACAGGCATGAGCTGTTTACTTACCGCAAGTGTGAGCGGATACAGGCGCGTACCCATACCACCGGCCAGGATGATTCCTTTCATAGTCAGATTGTTGTCAGGTTTTCTGTTGTTAAGAGTTTTGGGAAATCAGAGGATTATTTTTTCAATTTTCCCGGTTTTGCGGCTTTTTTCTGCCATAAAGCCCATGATATGACTTTCAATAGAGGCATCAATAGTGGACGACAGCAGGGCAGGATTTTTCTGGGACACCGCCTGAAGCCAGTCGCGTACCAGTTTCCAGTCGCCACCACCATGACCATCGCCGGATGAGTTATCATACACCGTACTCTTCTTCGTTCTGAAGTCTGTGACCGTGAATGTTTCCATATCGCCCACGATATCACCCATACTGCCCATTACGCGCGTTCGGCGGCCTTCGTAGGAAGTAAATGCCTCCATGGAGAAGCTGGCTGTAACTCCACCCTGAAACTGCATGGAGCTGATGTAGTGATCCTCCTGGTTATTGTCCATTTTATAGACGCAGCGGCCGTAATTGGTGGTACGGAGTTTCTCCAGGATATGGTCGGCGTGCAGCGATTTGTCTTCCGGCATATCGAATACATACGTGCGTCCGCGCTCGCGATAGTAGATTTTCATGGCCGAATAGGGACAAGTGCTTTCAACAGCGCAGCCATCCATACACCTGTCGGTACTGCCGGCGGGTGCATTTTCCTTGCGGAACCATTTCAGGCTGCCCATCGCGACAATCTGCTCGCAGGGTTTGCCGACGACCCAGCGAAGTATATCGAGGTCGTGACAGCTCTTTGCCAGAATGATAGGCGTGGTGGCATTCCGGTCGTGCCAGTTGCCTCGTACATAGCTGTGACTCATGTGTATATGCTCGATGGGTTCGAGGTGCTGAATACTCATGAGTTCGCCGATGGCTCCGCTTTGTACTATCTCTCGAAGCTTCACGAAGTAGGGTGCATATCGGAGCACGTGGCATACGGCCACAATACGACCCGTCTTTCTGGACAGCTCCAGAATATCGCGGCATTCCTTTTCGGAGGGAGAAATCGGCTTTTCGAGCAGCACGTCGTAACCGGCCTTCAGGGCGGCCATACAGGGGCCGTAGTGCAGGTTATCGGGGGTAGTAATCAGTACTGCATCGGCAAATTTGGGTCGCTTGAACACGTCTTCCCATGTTTTGAAGCGGTTTTCCTCAGATATATTGTGTTTTTGGGTGTAGCGGTCGTTACGGATTTGTATGGGTTCTGCCACACCTACGATATCCATTTCATCAGGATAACTAAGCGAGTAGTTTCCATAGACGTTACCGCGGCTACCTGCCCCAATAGTGACCACTGTAACCGGTTTGGCGGGTTTCTTGTAGAGCGGATTTACTGATAACTCCGGCAGTTCGACCCGGAAATCGTCTTCGAAACCGCTCAGCACGGCAACACCGGTTGCGGCTCCGAGGGTTTTAAGGAGTTGGCGGCGGGAAATAGGCATGGTGCGACAGGTTTGGTTAACAGATTTGAGCGGCTAAGGTAGTTAATTAAGGTAAAAAATATATATACATAAAAGAAGCGGGTGTGCAGAACCGTCAAGCCCCGCACACCCGCGAAAAACATCAAATGCGAAACATCATATAAATAGCATATGAGTGCCTTCGCCTCTTCCCTGGCGGTAAAAGTCACCAACAGTCAGGATACCGTCAATGTCTTCATAC
>JBEGNB010000174.1:0-9645 GCA_041182785.1 Bacteroidota bacterium | reverse complement strand
GAGGCCTCAGCAGTATACTGTGAAGCTTCTGTTTTTGATTGATGAGAGCAGAGTCCACGGCCGAGAGGTAACCGTTGATATCATCAGGATTGACAGAGGTATTTCTGAAGTAATGTTCGATTTCGGCAATGGCTTGCCGCTTCGCGTGCACGCGGTCCATACGCGCGTCCGATCCCCTGATGCCGAGGCGATGGGCAATGGGCGTGAGCCGCATATCGGCGTTGTCCTGACGGAGCAGGATGCGATATTCGGCGCGACTGGTGAACATTCGGTAAGGCTCTTCGGTACCCTTGTTCACAAGGTCGTCAATAAGTACCCCAATGTAGGCCTCCGAGCGCTTCAAGACCAGCGGCTCCGCCTCCTTCGAGGCGAGTGCGGCATTAATCCCCGCCATAAGACCCTGGCAGGCAGCCTCTTCATAACCTGTTGTGCCGTTGATTTGTCCGGCGAAGAACAGGTTCTTCACCAGTTTGGTTTCGAGGGTGACGTCGAGCTGGGTGGGCGGGAAGTAGTCGTATTCGATAGCATAGCCCGGACGGAACATTTTCACATTTTCAAATCCGGGGATGAGGCGCAGTGCCTTGAACTGTACATCTTCGGGCAATGAGGAGGAAAAGCCGTTCACATATATTTCTACCGTATCCCAACCTTCCGGTTCCACGAAGAGCTGATGACCATCTTTTTCGCTGAAACGGTCAATTTTATCTTCAATACTGGGGCAGTAGCGCGGACCGATTCCGCGGATACGGCCGTTGAACATGGGCGATTTGTCGAAACCCGTACGGAGGGTGTCGTGTACCTGCCTGTTGGTGTAGGTACTCCAGCAACAGAGTTGCCGCTGCAGCGGCGGGGTATCGGTATAGGAGAATTTCCCCGGATTTTCATCGCCGGGCTGAACCTCCATACGGTCGTAGTTGAGCGATCGGCCATCCACACGGGGCGGGGTTCCGGTTTTCATGCGTCCGGCTTCGAAGCCCAGCTCCACCAGTTGTTCGGTGATACCGAGTGCGGCACTTTCGCCTGCCCGGCCTCCGCCGAACTGTTTCTCGCCTATATGTATAATGCCATTCAGGAAGGTACCGTTAGTGAGAACCACAGCCTCCGACTCGATTTCGAGGCCCATACCTGTGATAACCCCTCCGACACGCCCGTCCTTCACGATCAGGCCGCGCACCATTTCCTGCCAGAAGTCAATCAGCGGGTGCTGTTCGAGCATGGAGCGCCACTTGGCGGCGAACAGCATCCGGTCGCTTTGTGCGCGGGGGCTCCACATAGCGGGACCTTTGGAGCGGTTCAGGATACGGAACTGAACGGCAGTATGATCAGTAACAATGCCTGAATACCCGCCGAGGGCATCTATTTCGCGCACAATTTGCCCCTTGGCCACCCCGCCCATGGCGGGATTGCAGCTCATCTGGGCGATTGTCTGCATGTTCATGGTGGCCAGCAACACCTTCGCACCCAGGTTGGCAGCTGCAACAGCTGCTTCACAGCCTGCATGTCCTGCGCCAACGACTATGACATCGTATTTTGGAAACATCTTCCGGTTTTTGGTTTTTTCTTTATGCTCCGTACAGCGGAAAGCGCGCCATCATGTTGTTCACTTCGGCACGTACCCTTGCCTGAACAGAGGCATCGTCGTGGTGTGTAATTACCTCATCCATCCAGGCTACTACCTGCCGGCAATCGTCTTCCTTCAGGCCGCGGGTAGTAATCGCTGCTGTTCCCACGCGTATGCCCGAGGTCGTCATCGGTGGCTGCGGATCGAACGGAATCATGTTTTTATTGACCGTGATATCGGCCAGTCCGAGCGCGAGATCTGCCGCTTTCCCGGTAACATTTTTTCTGCGCAGGTCAATGAGCATCAGGTGGTTATCGGTTCCGCCGGAAATGATATCGTATCCTCTGGAAACGAATTCAGAGGCCATTGCCTGTGCGTTATTGATAACCTGTTTGCCGTATTCTCTGAATGAAGGGTCCAGTATTTCACCAAAGGCTACTGCCTTGGCGGCAATGACATGTTCCAGCGGACCACCCTGCATACCCGGGAAAACACCGCTGTCGAGGATTGACGACATTTTGATTGGTTCGCCTTTTTTGGTGGTGCGTCCCCACGGATTGTCGAAGTCTTTACCCATCATAATAATACCGCCGCGTGGCCCGCGCAGTGTTTTATGGGTGGTACTGGTCACAATATGACAGTGTGGAACGGGGTCGTTCAGCAGACGGGCGGCAATGAGTCCTGCCGGGTGCGCGATGTCGGCAAGGAGGAGTGCTCCAACCGAGTCGGCAATCTGGCGGAATCGGGCATAGTCCCAGTCGCGGGAGTAGGCGGAAGCGCCACAGATAATGAGTTTGGGCCGGTGTTCAAGTGCTTTCTGTTCCACCTTGTCCATGTCAATACGCCCTGTATCGGGCTCAACACCGTAGAAGGACGGTTGATATACCTTTCCCGAGTAGTTAACGGGCGATCCGTGCGACAGGTGGCCACCGTGAGCCAGGTCGAAGCCGAGGATCTTGTCGCCGGGCTGCAGGCATGCGAGGAAAACCGCGGCGTTGGCCTGAGCGCCCGAGTGTGGCTGAACATTGGCCCATGCGGCTCCAAAAATCTCCTTCAGCCTGTCAATAGCCAGTTGCTCAATTTCATCCACTACCGAGCATCCTCCGTAATAGCGTTTGCCAGGGTAACCCTCGGCGTATTTGTTGGTCAGGCAGGAGCCCATGGCATCGAGCACAGCCTGGCTGGTGAAATTTTCAGAAGCAATTAACTCCAGCCCGTGACGCTGACGGGCGAGTTCCTTGTTGATGAGCGAAAAGACGATATCTGACATGGCGCTTGATTTATAGTTCAGAACGGTGCAAAGGTACATAATGATGATGCAATAATTTCTGCAACCGGATTAAGCGCGCTGCAAATCCATATTTAAAAAAAATTGTTTTAAAAGACATGAAAAAACTACATTTGCGGCAGAAATACCTCCTGTAACACCATGGCAAAATCAGTTAAAGACACTTCTGTTCCACCAACAACGTCCCTGAACGTAGAGGACACGGTCATTACCCTCTCCGGGATGTACCAGAATTACTTCCTCGATTACGCCTCGTACGTCATTCTGGAACGCGCCGTACCAGCCATAGATGATGGTCTGAAGCCCGTTCAGCGGCGTATTCTGCATGCTATGTTCGAGCAGCACGACGGTCGCTACCACAAGGTAGCCAACCTGATCGGACAAACCATGCAGTACCACCCGCACGGCGATGCTGCTATCGGCGATGCACTGGTGAATATGGGGCAGAAGGATCTGCTTATTGATTGCCAGGGTAACTGGGGCGATTACCGAACGGGCGATTCCGCCGCTGCTCCCCGTTATATCGAGGCCCGTCTGACCAAATTTGCACTCGATATAGCATTCAATCCCGATACCACCACCTGGCAAATGAGTTACGACGGCCGGAAACGGGAACCCGTTCATCTGCCCATGAAGTTTCCACTTGTGCTGGCTCACGGCGCCGAGGGTATTGCGGTCGGACTCAGCACTAAAATACTTCCCCACAATTTTGTGGAGCTGATCAAGGCGAGTATCGCCGCGCTGAAAGGCAGAAAATCGGAACTCGTACCCGATTTTCCGACAGGCGGACTGATTGACGCTGCCAACTACAACGGTGGCGCCCGTGGGGGCAAGGTGCGTGTGCGCGCGAGGATTAAAGAGCTGGACAAAAAAACACTGCAAATCAGCGAAATACCCTTCGGTGTTACTACCGGCGATCTGATCGAGTCTATCCTGAAAGCCAACGACAAGGGACAGATCAAAATCAAAAAAGTCATTGACAAGGTGGCCGCCGAGGTCAATATAGAAATCGAACTGCAGCCCGGAGTCAGCCCCGACGTTACTATTGACGCTCTTTACGCCTTCACCGACTGTGAAGTGAGCATCAGTCCGAACTGCTGTGTGATTGTGAACGACAAACCGGTGTTCACGGATGTTAATGAACTGCTCCGCATCAGCACTGAGCACACAAAGGACCTTCTGCGGCAGGAACTGGAGATCCTGAAGCACGAACTGGAAGAAAAGCTTCACTTCGCCTCTCTGGAGAAAATATTCATCGAAAACAGGATCTATCGCGATATTGAAGAGTGCGAAACCTGGGAATCAGTGCTGGAAACTATAGAAAAGGGGCTGAACAAGTATATCATCACCCCTTCACAGCCGGGCTACGACAAGGAAACTCTGAAGATTCGCCTGCTGCGTGATATCACGGAAGATGATCTGGTGCGCCTCACAGAAATTCGAATCAAGCGCATTTCCAAGTTCAATTCATTCAAGGCAGACGAGGAAATCGCCAAACTGAATGAAGAACTTTCTCAAACGAAACACCACCTGGAGCACCTGACTGAGTATGCAGTTTCCTACTTCGAGACGCTGCTGTCCAAATATGGAAAAGGCCGCGAACGCCGCACGGAAATCGCCGCTTTCGATACGATTCAGGCAACGGCTGTGGTGGCCAACAATGCCAAACTGTATGTGAACCGCGCCGATGGATTTATTGGTATGGGTCTCAAAAAGGACGAGTTTGTTCAGGATTGCTCCGATATTGACGATGTGATTGTTTTTCGCCGCGACGGGGTGATGAAGGTAGTACGCATCGGAGAGAAGGTATTTGTAGGAAAAGATATCCTCCATGTGGCCGTCTGGAAAAAGAACGACGAGCGAACTACCTACAATATGGCGTACTCTGATGCCAAAAGCGGGAAGTCGTTTGTCAAGCGATTCAATGTAACAGCCATCACGCGCGACAAGGAGTATCAGCTCGGGTCGGATACCAAAGGTTCCAAAATGCTGTACCTCACGGTTAATCCCAACGGGGAAAGTGAGGTGGTACAGGTGACGCTCACAGCAGCAAGTACAGCCCGGGTCAAAATATTCGACTACGATTTTGCGGAACTGGCCATCAAAGGCCGTGATTCGCTGGGAAATGTGCTCACCAAATATCCGGTGAAGCAAATAAAACAGAAAGAGGTGGGCAAGAGTACCATCGGCGCGCAAAGACTGTGGTACGATGAAATAACCGGTCGCCTGAATACACAGGAAAGAGGTGCGCTGCTCGGTGAATTCGATACCGGCGACAGTATCTTCATCCTGTATAACGACGGTTCATACGAAGTCACCGATACCGATGTGCAGCAGCGGTTCGAGCCCAAAGAAATCATTCAGGTGTGCAAACTGACACCGGAACTTGTAGTCAATGCCGTTCACTTCGACGGACACAAGGGCTGGACGATGGTGAAGCGTTTCCGAATTGAAACCAATAAACTTCGCGAGCGATACTCGTTCCTCACCGATCACCCGAAATCAAAAATCCTGTTCAGCTCACTGAAGGAGAATCCCAGAATAAAATATACTGTGAAAATCAAGGGCAAGCCCATGACGGGAGAGGTATCGCTCGGTGATTTTATGGATCTGAAAGGATGGAAAGCCGTTGGTAACCGCCTGAGCGATCAGCTTCTCGGTGGTATCAAAGAGGTGGAAACGGTGGCCAAACCTGAAGAGCACAAACAGGAACCGCAGCAGGCCAGTCTGTTTGAAGCAGGCCCCGCACCCTCCGGCGAAGACAAACAGACATTCACGGCCGGTGACACCATCGAATTTGAATAAATCCGATATGACAGAACAGGAAATACCCGACGGGCACTTCACACTCGCTGAACTTCAGATGTTTCAGCGCGCTGAAAACACAACGCTGGAGGGGGTTGACTATTATATATGGCTTGATACAGAGGCCGAGCAACCCGTCTGGCAGTTTCTGCTGGCGATTGAGCTGAGGCTGGGCGATACAGGATCTGTCATTATCAGTGCCGGTGAAGACAACGATGCTATCCGTGTTATTGAGCAGGAACAATTACTGAAGACTGCCTCGGCACTCTACAGGGTTCACGGGAAGCCGGTCATTCAGAGGGCTTCCCGTGACAGCCAGACACCCTGGAGCGGGGTGATGAACAGGGTATTACAGGCTGTCAGGTTGTCGAAGAGCGAAGAAGGGCACTATCTGAACGATGCGCTGATGCTCGATTTCGGCGATACAGGCCTTATCGTCGCCCTGAATCAGGAAGCGGGCGGATTGCTCATCCGCGAACACAGCTGATTATTTGCCTGCCTGTTTTTCCAGTCTCTCCTTTGCGGCTTTGGCTTCCGCATATTGTGGCATCATACCATAGGCCTGTTTGTAGTCGCCCAAAGCAGCAGTCAGGTTTCCCTGTGCCTCTGCGGCAACTCCCCGGTAATAGTAGGCCTTTACAAAAATCGGATCTGTTTTAATGGCGATATCGAAATGGGTATAAGCTTTTCCAAGCGAGTCCATTTCCAGGTACATCATCCCCATGTCGAAGTAGGCATTGGCGTAGTCGGGATTGCGCAGGATGATGTCGCGATAGATTTCAAAGGCTTTTTCGAATTCGCCCCGGCGCTTGTAGAAAGCACCCTTGAACTCGCGCGCATCCAGACTGGAGGAGTCAACGCGCAGTGCGTTGTCAAAATACTGTACAGCCTCCGGATTGTTCTGATTGCTGTATATGCGGCCCAGAAACAGCCAGGCATCTTCATTTCCTGCATCGAGATTCACGGACTTCTTCAGCGATCCGACAGCTGCCAGCGTATCTCCCTGATCGAGGGCTACTCTGCCGGCCATATAGAATGCTTCCGCGTTTTGCGGATCCTGTTTGAGGATTTCATCCAGCGTAATCAGGGCATCACCGTGCTTTTTCACAATCAACTGGAACTCGCTGAGTTTCAGGAGCGTCGGTATGCGTCCCGGGAAGCGTTTGGTTGCCAGTTTAAGCACTTCGATTGCCCGGCGCGAGTCGTTCGGACGGGCATAATCCATAAAGACATCGGCCAGCAGGTGGTAATACCGGGGTTTCATGGAATCAACGCTGATAGCGGCATTCAGATCTTTCAGTGCCTCGTCATAAGCTTCCAGGTTGTAATAAACCCTTGCGCGTGCGTACAGGAGCGAGTCATTTTTGGGATTTTTGTCGAGCAGGCGAGTGAGCTCTGCCAGTTCGGGATCCATTCCCTCCATCTGTGCGGCGAGCTCTTCGGCCGATGGTCCGCGGAAGAAAAAGAACCAGACAGCCAGCGCGGCAACTGCGACAGCCGCCGCTATAATCAGATACTTTCTAGATTGCATTTGTCAACCCGGTTTATGGGAGGTTAAGGTAACCTGTCTGACCGGATATTACCGGGGCAGTGATCGCACTATTGCCCGTATCCGGCCAGACAGCTACATATTGTAATCAGAGATTTTTTGTCAGTTCCGCCTCGAGGTTATCGCGCGGGTTCACAGCCACGATTTTTCCTTCCCGGCTGATCAGGAAGGTGCGGGGGATAGAGCGTACGCCATAGGTAGCCGCAGGAGCCGATTGCCAGAACTTCAGATCGCTCACGTGGTTGTCCCATAACAGTCCGTCCTGCTTGATCGCTTCTATCCACTTGTCTTTGCCTTCCGGGCGATCGAGAGAAACACTGAACACTTCAAAGCCTTTTGATTTGTACTTTTTGTACATCTCCACCACATGCGGGTTGGCACGGCGGCAGGGGCCGCACCAGGAAGCCCAAAAGTCGAGCAGTACCACCTTCCCTTTCAGTGAAGACAGTGATCGTACCTTTCCCCTGGGGTCTGGCAGACTGATTTCCGGAGCCTGCATACCCACCTGAACCGGTCCGGCCTCCTCTGCAGGAGCGCCACCGGTCTGTGCAGCCAGTTGTTGCTCAAGCTGGTTGATGATATTTTCGTAGGTAGATGCGTACTTGGAGCCCGGCATGGTCTCCTTCAGTTCGGCTCGGTACTTTTTGAACTCGTCCATGAAAAGCGGCGGGTTCTGGGCATAGAGCTGAGTTGACAAAAAGGCGCGCATGAGTGGTGTGCAGCCTTTCTGAACGGCAGCCTTGGCAGCATCGGTAGTTTGTGCCGGCGTTTTGATCAGTTCCTGGACGATATTGACATAGCACTGAAAAGTTTCAGAGCCGGTGACAGTCATTTCCATACGATCAATCGTTGCCAGGTCGCCGGAAATATCCACCCCGCTCTCTTTGCCATCCAGGATGAAATAGATCTTTTTGGCGCCAATACTGAGTCGGTACAGGCCTTCCTCGAGGGCCTTTTCGGATTTCACTTCGAATTTGCCATTGGCATCACAGGCCGTTTTGCCCAGTGCCACGTTGGAATTGCGGTCGAAATATATCTGCTCAAGGGCAACCTGCAGGTTATTTGCACCACTGACAGTGCCGGAAACAGACTTTCCGGACGTATTGCAGGAGGCGAGGCAGATCGCCAGCAGCGGAAGGGCAAACAGGAGAATTTTTTTCATGATGATGTGAATTTGACAAATAATATGTTGGGTCAGGTGAGTTACTGGTTCATCCAGTTGCCCAGAACCGACTGGTGTATTGTACTCCACTCGGAAACAGAGCCCCAGTTTTCACCATCAATAACTACGGAAGAGCCCCCCGCTTTACCGATGGCCTCAAACGGCACGTTCTGCCCGGAGAGGAAACGCGAGAATGCATCGTGTTGTTCTGCTGATACGGAAACTACCACCCGGCTTTGTGCCTCTCCAAACAGCCAGGCATCCTTTCTGACCGCCGGATTGGTATTCACGCTGAAGCCGAGTCCGCGCGGCATCGCACTCTCGACAAGACTGACAAAAACGCCGCCATCTGACACATCGTGTACCGAACTGACGAGCTTGCCGGAGATCAGCTGTTTGATGACCTGCTGGATTCGGAACTCTTCTTCCAGATCAAACCACGGACAAGTGCTGAACTCGATACCCAGCACGCTGCGTACATACTCACTGCTGCCGAGGTCGTTACGGCTGACACCAATCAGGAACAGCAAATCGCCCTCATTTTTAAAGTCGAGGGTCATGATATTATCGTAGTCGTCGAGAATACCCAGCATGCCTATGGTTGGCGTTGGGTAAACCGGGATGGTCTTGCCGTTTTGCGAGTACTGATTGTAGAAACTCACATTTCCACCCGTTACCGGCGTTTCAAAACGGCGACAGGCGTCGCCCATACCGCGGATAGCCTCGGCAAACTGATAATATACCTCCGGGTTATACGGATTGCCGAAGTTCAGGCAGTTGGTGATAGCTACAGGTTCGCCTCCGGCGCATACGATATTACGGGCGGCCTCGGCCACTGCAATCATGCCGCCCTTGTGCGGATCGGCGTACACATACGCTGAATTACAGTCGGTAGTGAGTGCCAGTGCCTTGCGGGTTCCCTTTACGTAAACAACTGCAGCATCGCTGGGCCGGTTGGTTGTCATGGTGCCCGTTCGCACCATCGAGTCGTACTGGCGCGTGATCCAGGATTTGGATGCGAGATTGGGTGATTGCCAGAGTTTTCTTGCAGCTTCCTGATAATCAGCAGGTTGACCTATATTTTCTGTGCGGAACCGGGCGATTTCGTCGAGGTAGTCGGGTCGCTTCTGTTCACGCACATACACGGGTGCGCCCCCGCCCAGCACGAGCGATTCGGCGGGTACATCGGCTACGAGCAGCCCTTCATAGTAGTAACGCAGCCTGTCTTCAGCAATGGTGGTTCCAATATGTTCACAGGGCAGATCCCACTTGTCAAAAAC
>JBEGNB010000173.1:0-19057 GCA_041182785.1 Bacteroidota bacterium | reverse complement strand
CACACAGTTAATCAAAATAGTTGACATGCAGGATCCGGACGTGGTTGCGGCTCCGGTGGGAGAACAGCCTGTGAACGATTTGACAGTGAACAACGCACAGCTCTGGAACGAGTTGTACTGGTGGGATAACGTCAACAGTATCCATGATCTCTCCGAGGCCGAGGCTGATATCAGTATCCAGGCTACGGATGCCTGCAGCGATGTAACTATCGGATTTCAACTGTTTCTCGATCTGGATGGCGACGGCGTCATGGAAACGCGGCTGGACAGCGATGAACTGGGTGCGGCCGGACTGGGCTGGAATGCGGTACCTTTTGGCAACGTCACGGGTACTGCCCAGGTCAGGCAATTCGATGAGCGGCCAGTGGCAGCAGCCGACAAGTGGGGTTTTGCCATCGAACAAACGAAGAGTGGATCCCTCACAACAGCCCGTCTTCGTTTCAATACGGCCAACGAACCCGCCACGTATGTCAATCCACAACTCCCGCACGGCACTCATAAAATAAAATGGTTTGTTGGCGACCAGTGCGGAAATGAAACTGTCCGGGAATACACGATTGCCGTACGCGACAGGAAAGAACCAACTGTTGTCTGTATTAATAATCTGAGTGCCAATATCATGCCTGCCGGACTGATACAAATGTGGGCCAGCGACTTTCTGGCTTATGCAGAGGATAACTGTACACCGACGGCCGGTCTGGCATACGGAATCCGGAAAGCGGGTACCGGAAGCGGCTTCCCGGTTGATGGTAACGGAAATCCGGTTGCCAAAGTTGTATTTGACTGCTCCGAGCTGGGAAATCAGCCCATTGAACTCTGGAGTATTGATAAAGCCGGGAATGCTGATTTCTGTCAGGCCAATCTGATACTGCAGGATAACATGGGTAATTGTAATCCCGGTTTCTCTGATTTGGGCGGAGATGTTTACACTGCAAGCGGAGATCCGATAGATGAGTTCACTCTGATTCTGACCTCTACCCCTTCTCCGTTCACACCCCCGTTCTCCTATTTTGATTTTGTTACCGGAGGGCATTATGATATTCCTGCCAATCTTCCTCTGCCCTTAATCGGCAACAGTGTCTGGATTTCTCCGGAGCTCGACAACTACCCGGTTAATGGTGTTTCCACCTACGACCTGGTTCTCATTAAAAATCACATTGACGGTGATTTGCCATTTACTTCACCATACCAGTATGTTGCAGCAGATATAAATCGTTCCGGAACCATCACCAGTTTTGATATTCTCGAACTCAGAAATCTGATTCTGGGTATTTACACTGAATTTCCCAACAACAAGTCCTGGCGTTTTATGCCTGCCAGCTATGTCTTTCCTTTTCCCAATCCGCTGAAGTTCCCGATTCCGGACAGAATAATTCTGAGCGACCTGATAAACTTCAAAAACGGCGGTGATTTTATCGGCGTCAAGGTGGGTGATATCAACGGCTCAGCCGTTCCGAATAATATGGCCGGATCAGATACGAGAGAGGCAGCTCCGGTGAAACTGCATGTCAGGACAGATAGTGAGTCAAACGGAGACCTGCTGGTGCATATTGGCTGTGGTCAGGTAGTTTCGGGATGTCAGTTTGAGTTGCTGCTGGACGGACTGCAGTGTCTGGAGGCTGTTCCGGAGGGTGATATGACCGCCGGTAACATCGCCGTCAGTGCTGAAGGAAATGGCATTGCTGTTTCAACGGAAGCCGGGGGCGATGTCGGTTTTACCCTCAGGTGCCGCCAGACAAGGCAGGGCAGTCTGCCCGAACAGCTCACGCTGAACAGCCGCAACATGCGTCCGGAGGCCTACACGGGCGCGCAGATACACGAGCTTGTACTTTCTTTTCCGGATATCACGGAGTTTGAGTTGTACCAGAATCAGCCCAATCCGTTTGAGGCAGGAACCCGGATTCCGTTCAACATGGAAGCGGATGGAGAGGCTACGCTGCGTATTTTTGATATAAACGGAAAACAGCTCCTCACGCGCACCGGTGCGTGTGCGAAGGGGATGAACTACTTCACGGCGGACGGGCTTCCTTCCGGTGTGATGTACTACGAATTGGAGACGGGTGAGAACAAGGCCGTCAGGAAGATGATTCGTCTCTGATTGTGCCTACCAGGTTTTGACCTGATGCGGGTACCGGATGACATAAGCTTCCTTGATGAGACGAGTCATCCGGTCGCGCAGTTGTTCGATGCCCTCTTTGGTATGTGCTGAGATAAATACGTTCTCGCCGAAGTTGCTGCCGAGGCGCTCACGCAAATCGGCTTCAATGTCGGTCTTTTCCTGTGTGGTAAGCAGATCATCGAAGTATCGTTCGCGGTACAGGTCAATTTTGTTATACACCATGAGCGTGGGCTTGTCCGAAGCGCCGATTTCCTGCAGTGTTTTCTGAACCGTCCTGATATGATCTTCGAACTGCGGGTGGGCGACATCCACGACATGCAGCAGGATATCACTTTCCCGTACCTCATCGAGTGTACTTTTGAAACTCTCAACAAGGTGGTGAGGCAGTTTCCGGATAAAACCGACGGTATCGGATAGCAGGAAGGGCATTGTTCCTATGACCACCTTGCGCACCGTGGTATCAAGCGTGGCGAACAGTTTGTTTTCTGCCAGCACATCCGACTTGGAGAGCAGGTTGAGCAGGGTACTTTTCCCTACGTTGGTGTATCCTACGAGTGCAACGCGGATCAGTTCGCCGCGGGTTTTGCGTTGTGTCTGGTTTTGCCTGTCAATATCCTTCAGGCGTTCTTCCAGCGATTTGACCCTTTGCTGAACGATACGGCGGTCGGTTTCTATCTGCGTTTCACCGGGGCCCCTCATACCGATACCACCCTGCTGTCTTTCAAGGTGCGTCCACAGTCCGCGCAGGCGCGGGATGAGATACTTGAGCTGGGCGAGTTCGACCTGCGTTTTTGCCTGAGCAGTTTGCGCTCTGTTGGCGAAGATGTCGAGAATCAGCGTTGAGCGGTCAATAATCTTTACTTTCAGAGCCTCTTCGAGCAGGTTGGTTTGCTTTCCGGTTAGGTCATCGTCGAAAATGACCATAGAGACCTCCTCGTGTCGTTCGAGGTATTGCCTGATTTCCAGCACTTTTCCACTTCCTACAAAAGTGCGCGCATCGCGGTGCTGGAGGCGCTGGGTGAATCTTTTTACCGTTTCTGCGCCGGCGGTCATGGCGAGAAATTCCAGTTCATCGAGATATTCATGTGCCTGCGTTTCGGTGACATCGGGCGTGATGAGTCCGACGAGCAGTGCGTATTCTTTTTCCTGTTTCAGTCCCGCGGCTTTCTGCCCGAGCGTCCATTCTTTTGCCATCATTGGTGGTTTTGCACTGCAAAGATAGGCAAAAAAGAGAGAAGGCGCCCGGGCAGGAAGGACCGGGGTTATCTGATCATCAGCATGGCGCCTGTAGTGCCGCCGGGCGTATGGATACTGATACGGTAAATTCCTTTTACCATGCTTTTGTCAACCTGAAGATCAAACACATAGTCGCCGGCGCCATTGACAGGGAAAACCCATGATCCGGCCAGTTTGCCAAGCATATCGCGCAATTCAATCCTTACATCACCATAGAAGTCTTCCGTGAGGGAGAAATACAGTTTCGCCTGATCAGAAACCGGGTTGGGTGAAATGGAATTAATGCGCACGGGAGAAACATTTTCTTCCTGATTCGGGATTTCAAGTGTGGATATGGTGCCGCCGCCTGTGTTATCTACGAAACTGGTGAGGTCGGTCACGACCCCGTAGCAGGTACTCAGGTTTTTGATTTCGCCTTCGAGTGATTCCTTCTCGGAGAGACTGGTGGAAGCATAGTACAGTTGCAGCAGGTGTGCGGCCTTTTGTTTGGCCCATATTTTGGGCAGGAAACGATATTTGAGGCTGTCTTTACTGGTCAGTTGAATCGGATACTGGTAAGAAACGGGCGCGCCGAATGCTGTTCCGGAAAAGAGGGCATTGACCGGGCCTGGTTCGTTATATCTTCCCACCACGATCATCTGACTTCCCTTGTACAGGTTGGGCAAATCAATCGGGTAAGTCTCGTAGATAACATTGGGTTCAAAGGCAACGTCAGTATTCAGCAGCACCGGATTTCTGACGGTCTGGTAGAAATCGCTGATAGAAGAGGCCAGTTCGTTATTGTCGAGGAACTGCGCTACACCGTTATTCTCGAGGGCGATAGTGGTGAGGAGTGGTTTGTTTACATCTTCACCAACCCCGAACGTGAAAATGCTGAGTTCCTTTTCGAGGTATGTTACGAGATCGCTGATTCCGTTCAGGATACCGGTGGTCGAGGTATTTCCTGCTGTAGGAACCCCGTCGGTAAAGAAAATAATGATATTGTATGTATCTCCGGGGTCATTAATGAATTGGGGAATTGCCGTGCTGAAGGCTCCCGATATATTTGTTGCCCCCCCTGCAGACAGGGCAGAAATATAGTTCAGTGCGGCTTGCCGGGTGGATGCATTATAGTCCACATGATCATTCTTGAAAGTGGAGATGGCATCATCAAACGCCACGATATTGAATTTATCGCCTATATTCAGGTTATCAACAATAAAGGAGGCAGCATCCTTGGCTTGTTGCATCTTGTCGCCGGACATACTGCCCGATTTGTCAATAATCAGCGTGAACACCTTTGGAATGATATCTGCATTCGGATTCGGGTTGGGTTCCACCACAAAAGCGCAGAAACCGTTACCGTAGTTATCGCACCCGAGCGTATCGCTCAGGAATACACTGAAATCGAAAAGACCGAGGTCGCCGGCGCTCAGCCTGTATTCCACCTTGAAATTGGCATTGGCCGGACTGCTGACAATCGTTTTGGTCAGTGAGCCTTCATAGTCGCTGAGCGTTACCGGTGTGCCCGGGTGGGATACGAAGGATAGTTGTTCGATTTTTCTGCCTGATGAGAGCTGGAAACTGAACTGCTGTGTGCCGAGAGTGCCCGGCTGAATACTCGTATATGCTGCCGGGTAATTGCAGGTAACCACGCCATTTTTGTAGGGCAGCAGTTCCACATAAGTGAGTTCGATGGTTACCGTAGTATTGGGTTCGACGGGTTCCAGCACCGTGAAGTACAGGGGGAAATTGCCCAGGTAGTTTTTAAGTATCTGGTTTGTGCCCGTTCCGCCCCCGCCGCCCGGCAGTATGGTGTCCTGGGCACTCGCGCCGAGATTGGCTTCATACCATATACCGTTAGTTTGTCTGCGGAGTTTTACGGCACTGGCTGAGGCGGGCATCGGGAAGGCATAGCGGATATACTTTGCCGTTGAGAACTGATTTTTGAAGACCTGTGTGGTTTTGGTAATGGCAATCTGGTTTTCTACGGTTACATTGACAAAGGAAGCGGTGAGCTGGAGATAAACTCCACTGCCGGCGTCAACGACTGCCACGCCGTTGGCTTTTGAGGCAGACCATAAAAGAGTGACAAGGGCGAAGGTGATAAGTGTTCTCATGTTAGAAAAATTTAGTTGTACGCAGGTTGTCCCCGGTTGTTGCCGGATATACAGTGGAACGGGAGACTATCCTGCGTGACAGGGTAAATAATATTGGATAGCATTACAAAAATGCCGATTTATATAAATAATGCTATTTGTTGTGCATTAAGTGTCGTTTATGATCAATTTTATTTTCACTATTGACCAAATCCGACATTTGACTACCAGAACAGGGCTTTTTACTCGGAACTGGAGAACCGTACACGCGGATCTGCCAGTGCGTACATCAGGTCTGCGACGAGATTGCCAATTATGGTGAGTACCGCTATGGCCATCAGAATAGCAGAGAGCGTGGCCAGGTCGTGATCAAGAAAAGCCGTTTGCGTTTTTACTCCCAGTCCGGGAAAGTTGAACAGCGTTTCAACGACCAGTGATCCAGTGAGGAGAGCGGGCAGCATGGCACCAAAAAGTGTGATAATCGGAAACAGTGCGTTCCGGAATGCGTGTTTCCAGTATATGTCATCGTCGTTCAGGCCTTTGGCTCTGGCAGTCCGGATATAATCCTGCCGGAGGGCCTCCAGCATACCTCCCCGCATTTGCATGGCTATGAGAGCCAGAGCGTGGAGCGTCAGAACCGCAATGGGGAGAACGAATCTGGGGAGTTTTTTGACGAACCAGGCGGAGAAAGATTCTGTTCCGGTCAGCCACTGGTCGGTGACGTCGAGGTAGGGATTTTCAATCAGGGGTTTTCCAATAATATTGCCGGTGAAAAGCATAACAAGTATGCTGCCCAGCCAGAAAACCGGCATGGAGTGGAGAAAAAAGAGCAATTGTTTCGACCAGCGGTCAAAACGGCTGTTCCTGAACCGTCCCATTTCCACTCCGAGCGGAACAGCTATCAGAAAAGCCAGCAGCAGGGCTATCCCGCTGAGTGTGGCGGTAGCCAGCAGGGCTGGCCTGATTTCTTCCCAGACTGGCTTCATACGCCTGGTAAGTCCCCAGTTGCCTGTCAGGTATCCGGTAATCCATGCGTGATACTGATTATTGATTCCGTTCCAGTGGATTGCCGGCTGGTAAATTTTCAGGGGTTGCCTGTTTTGCTGCATACGTTGCACATCCGATTGCAGGGCTTTCAGACCTGGTATTAACTTCTCCCGGGACGGGATTGAATCCAGCAGTGATGAAATTCTTTGAACAGACTCTGCAATCTCTTCCAGTTTTGATGCCGTCGTCAGAGCCGATAACTCCAGGGCCAGGTTTCGTCTGGCGCCAGAGGAGTCGCGGACGGTTGCGGCAGACTTTGAAAATTCCGACAGGCTGGAGTCGTACACAGATACACAGAGCCAGTTACCCGTCTGAAACACAAGTTTTGACAGTCGTTCGCGCCGTGCCGGCGGATAAACCCTCCAGAATGTGTCCGGGAAGGGAGCCGGGGTTACGGTGACGTAGAAGACAGGTTTGTCGAGGCCCAGCTGTTGAGCCGCTCTTTTATATCGCTCTGCTTCCTGTCCGGCTTCAGCTGTTGTCCGTACTTCTTCTGAGAACAGCAATTCGACCGGATCGCCGGGGGCGCACTTGCTGATTCCGAATACTGCCAGCGAAACGATCAGCAGCGTAGGCAGAGCAAAGAGTAGTCGTCGCAGGAAGTAACGGAGCATAGCTATCAGGGCGTATCATCTGAGTAGCGTTGCACGTCGTAGCCCGATTTTTCCTCTTGCGCCTCCTTGATTGCCTGTTTTTTCTGAACGCGGGCAACCACCAGAATACTGATTTCATACAAAATCAGCAGGGGAATAGCCACGAGCGTCTGGGATACCACATCCGGAGGCGTGATAATAGCTGCGATGATGAGAATAACCACGATGGCATGCCGACGGTATTCCCGCAGGAAAGCTGCGCCGATCAGGCCGATTCTCGCCAGAAAATAGGCAGCTACCGGCATTTGAAAGATAAGGCCGGTAGGAATTGTGAACATCGTCATGTACGTTACATAGGAGTCGAGCGTCGGAGCCACCTCCAGGCCTTCGAGCGTATAGCCTGCGAGGAAACTAATTGAAAACGGCGCTATGACATAATAGCCAAAGACGATACCCAGGAAGAAAAGGAAAGTACAAATACCCACGATACCCCGTACCACCCTGCGTTCGTGCTCATGCAGTCCGGGACTGACGAACCGCCACACTTCCCAAAAGATATAGGGAAATGCGCCGATGACCCCGAACCAGAACGACACATACAGAATCTGCATCAGCACTTCGCCGAGCTGGCGGGTGATGAGGTCGAATTTGGGTGGTGTGATACACATTGCTTCGCCGAGACCCATCTGGTGAGATGCCCAGCAAAGAGCCTGGTATGTGGGGACATCCGGTCTTCTGGGACCAAAAATGATATTATTGAATACGAAGTCCTTGTAGATAAAACTGATTATTGCCAGTACGAATATGGCAATTGCCGAGCGCAGGATGTGTTTGCGCAGCTCACTGATATGATCAAAAAAGGACATTTCGCCCTTGTCTTTCGTTGTTCGCTCGTATTCGTGTTGTTGATCCAGCGGCATAAAGGAAATGTTGACCAGTTATCGGACTTTCCGGGGATAAATCAGCGTTTGCGGCGTTTGTTGTAGCCGCCACCACCGCCGCTTCCGCCGTTGCGGTTGCGTTTGTGATTACTGCCACCTTTATTATTTTTTCCACCGCCACCCCGGTTGCGCTGGCGGCCACTGCTTTTATCCTTGTCCAGCCTGCCTGCGCCGGCTGCGAGTTTATCCAGCGACTCATAGCCTTCGTGGAGTGAAAGTTGACCGTTAGACAGTATTTCGAGATCCTCCTTGACGATGTCGTCGCTCACGTAGTGCTCCTTGTTCCAGGTTTTATAGGCGAGCTTCATGTAGGAAGCTATTACCTCAACGAAGCCTTCCCTTTTGGAGCCTTCGGGCATTTCTATGGCTTTCTGGATGAGTGCGTGGACGCTGTTGCCGTAGTGGCGCATACGGGTGGCCGAATTGGGGTATCCGAGTGGTTCCGGTCTGGGCTTTTCTTCTGGCTTGACGATATTGATGCCGGCCGGGGCATCCACGTCGAGTTCGTAATTGGCGATAGCGAACAAGTGATTCCAGAGTTTTTCCCTGAAATCGTCCATATTTCGGTTGGGGTTATTCGGGCTGAGCATAATCATCAGTCCGATGATTGACTCTGCCGTTTTCTGGCGGAGTTGCCGAGGCTCCAGAGTTTTGGCGTGTTCCACCATTTCCTGGATGGCACGACCGTATTCAGGAAATCGGACGGGCGGTTTTTCGGTATTGTATTCTATTTTAACACTGTTCATGTACAGTTATTTCAGTGAAATTTATTCGACGGTGACTGATTTCGCCAGATTTCTGGGTTGATCAACGTTACAGCCGCGTAAAACGGCTGCATGATAAGCCAAAAGCTGAAGCGGTATTACAGACAGCAGCGGAGTGAATGGTTCGCGGGTGTCTGGTATTTCAATGGTATGATCGGCTATGGATTTAATGGTGGTATCGCCTTCCGTGACGATAGCTATTACCACACCTTTTCTTGCCTTGACTTCCTGAATGTTGGAAACCACTTTTTCGTAGGCACTTTTGTTGGTAGCGATGACGAACACCGGCATGTGCTCATCAATCAGAGCGATGGGGCCGTGTTTCATTTCGGCTGCCGGGTATCCTTCTGCGTGGATATAACTGATTTCCTTGAGTTTCAGGGCCCCTTCGAGGGCTACCGGGAAGTTATATCCGCGGCCAAGATACAGCGCGTTGGTGGCATCTTTGAGTTCTCCGGCGATATATTCGGCCTGTTTTTGGCAGGTGTTGAGTAATCTTTCCACTTTGGAGGGCAGCAGAGAGAGTTCCTGTACCAGTTCCTGATATTCGGATTTGGGCAGGTAGCCGCGTTCGTAGCCCAGAATCAGTGCCATCATGGTGAGCATGGTCACCTGTCCGGTGAATGCCTTGGTTGATGCTACCCCTATTTCGGGGCCTACGTGGATATAGGAGCCCGAGTGTGTCAGGCGTGCGATAGATGATCCCACTACATTCACAATGCCGTAAGTGAGGGCACCCCGTTCCCTTGCCAGTTCCAGAGCTGCGAAAGTATCGGCAGTTTCGCCCGACTGGGAGATAGCCAGCACGACATCCTGCTCTCTGACAACCGGATTCCGGTACCTGAATTCGGAGGCATATTCGACTTCAACAGGCAGACGTGCCAGATCTTCGAACAGATATTCGGCGATCATACCGGCGTGCCACGAGGTGCCGCAGCCCAGAATAATCATCCGTTGGGCGTTGAGCATTCTTTTCAGGTGTTCTTCCATGCCACCCAGTCGCACCCAGCCTTCATCGGCATTCATGCGACCGCGCATGCACTCGGCGATTGTAACCGGCTGTTCGAAGATTTCCTTGAGCATGAAATAATCGTAACCTCCCTTTTCGAGTTGTTCGATTTCCAGTTCTACCGAGTGGACGGTGTGAGAGCTGGTTTCATTCTTGAGATTTTTAATCACAAGTCCGTCTTCCATTGTGATTGTTGCCACCTCTTCATCGTTGAGATAGACAACGTTTTTGGTATGTTCCACAATAGGCGTGGCATCGGAGGCAACCAGAAACTCTTTGTCACCTATTCCGATGAGTAGTGGTGAGCTTTTCCTTGCGGCGACCAGTTTTCCGGGCTCGTTTCTGTCCATCACCACGATGGCGTAGGCGCCGTGCACTTTGACAAGGGCCTTTCTTACGGCATCTTCCAGCGGCAGGTTATCAGACTTTTGAATTTCCTCAATGAGGTGTACGAGCACTTCTGTATCCGTTTCACTGGAGAAGACATGGCCGTTTGTTTTCTGGAGGGCACTTTTTATCACCGAATAGTTTTCGATGATACCGTTGTGCACGAGCAGAAGGCGTCCTTCGTTTCCGGAATGCGGGTGCGCGTTGATATCGTCCGGTTTTCCGTGTGTGGCCCAGCGTGTGTGGCCCATACCAACACGTCCGCTGGTATCTTTGCCTTCGGTGAAGGCCACCAGATCTGCCACTTTACCTTTCTTTTTGTAGAGGTTCACTCCACTTTCATTTTGGAGCGCCACGCCGGCGCTGTCGTAACCCCGGTATTCGAGCCGGGAGAGCCCCTTGATGAGGATTGGGTAGGCTTTTTTATGCCCGATATAGGCGACTATTCCACACATGACGAGATTGTATTTGATTATCGGATAATGGTGTACTTGAGTTCGAGCTTTGCAGGGAAAAGCGAACTTTTGGGCCCGTAGAACCAGGTTCGCTTTGCGGAACGCGTTCTTGGATATACATTGACGAAGACCGTACGGTTTCTGATATCCGGTGCGTTATCGTCGTCAACTACCGACTGGAACTTGTCGCTCAGGGTTAGCCTGTAGCGGGTTTTCGTTGTGCTGCCCAGAATTTCCTTTTCCGGGAATCCGCCGAATGCAGCCAGGCTACCGGTACCGGTGGAGCCGAGTGCGTACAACACATCAGTAGTGAAAACGGTGGCTGTATCACCCCTGGGTTCGGTCAGAATCAGCTGGTCGGCGGGCTTGAGCCATGGATCATCTTCGCCGGCTGTCAGTACCAGTTGTGCCTTGTTAACAGCGATATTGTCGAAATTGTTTGCGTACGGGAAGACAACGCGCAGTCGCAGGCCGTCCATTCCGTGTACGTACAATTTGTCTTCGAGTTGCTGACCAATGCGCGGATTGACTTCAGATCCGGTGTAGTCATTGTTGAAGTGCGTGAACTTGTTGGTATTTCTGAAGAAGAAGTCGAAGCGCTTGGAAGTGGTGTCGCTCTTCTGCGTGTAGTACATGCTGATCCGGCTCAGTTTGGTATCATTCAGGTCGAATGCCAGCATTGCTCCCGGGGTACTTGCGGAATTGCACACAATTTTAAGGCCCCTGATAAACTCATACACAGCTGTGTCGGCAAGCCAGGTAGCAGAGTCAATATTCATCAGTGTACGGCCAAAGTCGTCGTTCAGGCGTATGCGCAGGAACTCCCCCTTGACACCATCGAACAGGCTGTCAACACGCTGCGGGCGGGGATAGAAATTGTCGAGACGGCCAATTTCTTCGCTTGCCGGTATTTCCGATGTAGAGTAGTAATTGTTTCCGTACTTCAGTGCCTGATCCAGGCGATAAACCCGCAGGTTCTGGGGTTGCAGGGTGTCGCCGTATATGCCGCCGGATGAATAGTTCAGATACAGGACGAGGCTGTCGAACTTGATTTTAGTCGTGTCGAACTGAGGATTCAGCGATTGCGATTGAAAGAGCGTGTAAATTTCGGCACTGTACTGGCCGAAAACGGGATCATTTATTTGTCCGCAAAGGAAGTGATTCAGGGCGCCTGACCGGTCATTCGTCTGTATGCTGTCTTCGCGTTCGAGGAAGCACTGAACAGTAATGGTGTCGGTAAACTCCAGATCTGCAAAGGAGTCACCCAGAAGTTCTGCGCCAAAGGGAGAGGGTTTCTTGCAGGCAGAGATTAACAGTGCAAGGATGGCAAAGGAAAATCCTGCCAGAACAGTGAATCGCTTGGTCATAAATGTAGCAGAGTTATACGTCCTTATACATAACGGTATTCGGACGGATTTCGTTGGGTCGCCTCCGGATTAACGCTTTATCTCGGTTTGAGTCAGGTTTCGGAAGAATTCAAGATAAGTCGGCAACGCATCATCAATTGGTGTGAAGGGCAGAACCGGTTTTGTTTCGGATGCCGCAAGATATTCCGGAACAGTTTCGAATGCTTCACTTCCCAGCGTGATTGCATCCGAGAAGTGCGCAGCACCCTTGTGCATGGAGACACTTTCTCCGTCGCGGTACGGTTCCAGATCCTTTTTTGACAGATTATTGATGGCTGCCTTTTGGAAGAAACGATCTCCACCCTCTTTTTCGTGTGGTGAGTCGTAAGCACCGTAAACAATATGGGCGTTTGCGAAAATTGGCTCTGTCTTGTAAGTTGTCCGAAGATACAGCGGAATCAGGCTCGTCATCCAGCCGTGGCAGAACACAATATCGGGTGCCCAGCCGAATTTCTTCACCGTTTCGATAGCCCCCTTGCAGAAGAAGGTCATTCGCTCGGCATTGTCTTCGAATGGACTTCCACTTTCGTCTTCAAACACCTGTTTGCGTTTGAAGAACTCCTCGTTGTCGAGAAAATAGACCTGCAGGCGCGAATTTGGCAGCGAAGCCACCTTGATAAGCAGCGGGTAGTCATCATCATCCACGATAATGTTCATACCGCTGAGACGGACCACCTCGTGTAGCCTGTGCCTGCGTTCGTTCACAACGCCATAGCGTGGCATCAGAATCCTTAATTCATAACCGTTATCCTGTAAAAATTTGGGTAACTTGCCTACCAGTGCCGAAATGTCGTTGCCTTCGGTGTAGGGCTCCATCTCCTGCGTAATAAGGAGCAATCGCTTCTTTTCCATGTATCAGATAACCAGGACTTGAATTGGTTGTAGATTTCCAACTGCAAAAGTATAAAAAAAACGGGGTCTGTTTTGCGCCTCGCGGGGCATAAAAAATATGTTTTTTTCAAAAATAAGGCGCTAAATGTTTATTTCAGGCGGTTTAATGCCGTATAACCTCTTATTACAGTCTATTTACGGTATCTGAAATAACTGTTTTATAACAAAAAAAACCTCGGATAAGGAGGGTTCTGTCGCGGTCAATGGCCGTTTTGTTCGCTCCACCGCAAGAACAGTTCCCTTTCATCCGAAATTCCGGCGACTAGCGGCCTGACAGTGATCAGGTTATTGAAGAGGCAGCATCACTCCTCTGCGTCCTCTTTTCGCTCGAGTATGCGGAAGGTACAGTCAAATTCATTTTTGTCGTCTGCCGGTCGTTCTTCGCGCCAGATTTCCGTCCATTCGCTGTTCTCTGTTTCAGGAAAATGTACGTCGCCTTCGGGCGCTGTTTTTACCTCGGTCAGGTAGAGCTTGTCCCAGAGGTCAATACTTTCCCGGTAAATCTGTCCGCCGCCGATGATGAATGCTTCTGTTTCTCCGTTATCGAATGCCACGCCCAGCGCTTCCTCAATGGAGTGGGCTACGACAACCCCCTCGGCACTGAAAAACGGATCGCGGGTGACAACGATATTGGTCCTTTTGGGCAGCGGCCGGCCTATACTGTGGAAACTGTTGCGTCCCATGATGATATGATGGCCAAGGGTGGTTTTCTTGAACCAGGCCAGATCGGCGGGCAGGTACCAGGGGATCTGCCCTTCAGCGCCGATGACGCCATTTTGGGCGACGGCTACGATTGCGGATACGATCATATTTACAGTTGTTTCAGGATTTCCCGTACGATGAGCCGGAGTTTTGGCTCGGCTTCACTCGCTACGGCGATGACATCTTCCAGGGTGGTTACTTTTATCACAGAGGGCGGGAACGACACGTTACTGACCATCGAGAGCATCAGTACCGGCATGGACAGGTGTTTGGCGGCAAGTGCTTCCGGTACCGATGACATACCGGTGCAGTCGCTTCCCAGTTTTCTGAGCATTTCGTATTCCGCCGGAGTTTCCAGATTGGGGCCGGCGAGTGCCGAATAAACGCCCTCAAACAGACTGATGCGGTGCGCGCGGGCAATCTCGACGGCCATTTTCCGGAGTACCGGATCATAGGTGTCGGTCAGATCGGGAAAGCGGGGGCCTACCCTGTCGTCGTTGGGGCCTCTCAGCGGGTTTTCGGGCAGCAGGTTGATATGGTCGCGTACAGCCACGATATCTCCGCCTTTCAGGTGTGGATTGATACCGCCGGAGGCATTGGTCAGGATGAGTCGCTCTGCTCCCAGAAACTTCATCACGCGCACCGGGAACACGACCTGCTGCATACTCCAGCCTTCATACCAGTGGAACCGACCGGCCATGACTACCACGGGGTGACCTGCCAGCGTACCGAATACCAGCTTGCCCCTGTGGCTCTCCACGGTGCTGTGTGCAAAATGCGGAATTTCAGTGTAGTCCACTTCAGCGGCGACCTGTATATCGTCGGTCAGGTTGCCCAGTCCGGTGCCAAGTATGATGCCTGTGCGCGGCTGGAAGCCGGTGCGTGTTCTGATATACGCTACTGCTTCCTGTATTTGTTCGTACAAGTTCATTCAGGGTCGGTTATTTGAGCCATTTATCGAGCCAGCTGTAGAATTCGCGTTGCCAGAGCAGACTGTTTTGCGGTTTGCTCATCCAGTGGCCTTCATCCGGGAAACTGAGGAACCGGGATGGTATGCCGCGCAGTTGTGCGGCCTGAAACGCCTGCATCCCTTCGCCGAACGGCACCCGGAAATCAAGTTCATTGTGGATGACGAGGATGGGGGTGTCCCAGTTTTGCACATAGCGGTGCGGACTGTCGTTCTGGTACATTTTGGGAACGGGTCGTTGCCAGTAGGCACCCTCGAAGTCATAATTCGGGAACCACACTTCTTCCGTGGTACCATAGAAACTTTCGAGATTGAACAGACCACAGTGTGAAATAAACGCCTTGAAGCGTTTGTTGTGGTTACCGGCGAGCCAGTAAACGGCATAACCGCCGAAGCTGGCACCAATGGCACCCATCCGGCCGGCGTCAACAAACGGCTCTTTGGCGGCGGCATCGGTGGCCGAGAGGTAGTCTTTCATGGCATCACCCCACTTGCCCGTGATAGCGTCGTTCCATGCCTGTCCGCTGCCCGGCATTCCGCGTCTGCAGGGGGCCACCACCACATAGCCCTGCGAGGCCATCAGGGTGAAGTTCCAGCGGAAGGAGAAGAACTGGCTCAGGGCTGATTGTGGTCCTCCCTGCGCATATACGAGCGCGGGATATTTTTTGGCGGGGTCGAAATTGGGCGGGAGCACGAGCCATACATTCATATCCTTTCCGTCGAAGGTTTTGACCGTCCGGCGCTCCACCTTGGGCAGGGTGAGTTTGCCCCACACCTCCTCTGTGGCGAAAGACAGACGACGCGCGGCGGCGGTTCTTACGTTTACCGCATACACTTCTGGCGGACTTGTCATGGAGGTCCGGGTGGTGACCAGATCGGTTCCGGTACCTTTGAGGGTTGTATAATCGTGTACGCCATCGGTGATACGGCGGATTTTTTTGTCGGCAAGCGTAATCTGGTAAACCTGATAAGTGAAATTTTCGCTGCTCAGGAAATAGACCGTCTTGCTGTCGGCCGACCATACCGGACTGTTCATTTCGTACGTCCAGCCGGCGGAAAGCTCCTGTCTTTGCTGAGTCTGTATGTCGAGTATCATCAGGCGTGGTCGGTCGGCCTCATAACCGGCGCGTTCGAGACTTGTCCAGAGCAGGTACCGGCCGTCGGGCGACCATACGGGGTCGCGGTCGTAACCCGGGAGATCAGCGGTGAAGTTGAGCGTTTTGCCTGACGCGATCTCATAGGCATACAGGTCGCTGTTGGTACTTTTGGCTTCAGCGGTTCCATTGAGTTTTCTGCAGGTATAGACAATCCAGCGGGAGTCGGGGCTCCACGAGATTTGTTCCATGCCGCCGTCGGGCGTGAGCGGGGAGTCGAATCGCTCGTTACCCTGAATATTTACCGGTTCGGAGGAGAACTTTCCGTTGCTGTAGTCAACAAAAAAGACATTGCTGTATGCGTAGTCGTGCCAGCTTCTCCAGTGCCGGTAGAAAAGGCCGTCGGAAGCCCTGCCTGATGATTTGGGCAAGTCCGGATTCTCCTCCTGCAGATTTTTGTCGAGTTTCACGTCCTGGGCGAACAGCACGTGTTTGCCGTTCGGAGCGTAGTGGAATCCGTTGATTTCGAGATCACTGACTTTTACAGCTTCGCCAGGCCCTTCGATGGAAATTTCGTGGAGTTTTCCGTCGCGAAGGAAGCCGATTTTCTTTCCGTCGGGGTGAAATTCGGCATCGAAGCTGCTTTTTTCCGGGTCTGTGAGCAGCCTTGTTTCGCCCGATTGAACATTGACCAGATAGAGTGCGCGGGTGCCTTTATTCGAAGACATGTCGTACTTCACCACCCCGTAAACGGCGGTTTTTCCGTCGGGCGACACGGCATCGAGGCCTACCCTTCCGATTTTCCAGAGTAGTTCGGGGGAGAGAAGCTGGTTCTGAGCGTCCATAGAGGGTATGTTTATGGTGGTCAGTGACAGGAGCAGTAAAAGGGAGCAGAAATTTCTCATTGAAAAAAATTTTAACGCGGGGCGAAGGTACGACAGCGGCGCACAGGAAAAGAGCCCTATTTTAGCGCCGCTCCGGTTTTATCACCACTAAACACGACATACATTGAAAATATTTATTCCGGAACTGATTGGTTCCTTTCTGCTCACGCTTTGTTTTTCTCTCTCTGCTGAATATTCGGAGACACTGCGCGTCACTCCGCTGGCCTACGGTTCCATGATGATAGCCCTGATGTACATGACGGGTCGCTCGTCGGGGTATTTCAATCCCGGAATCACACTGGCGGCTGCCTTGTGTGGCCGTGTGGAGCGTAATGATGCTGTCACCGGGATAACAGCCCAGGTATTCGGGGCGCTCGTTGCGGCTGCGCTGGCTGCATTCATGCGGGAGAGCGGTGGGGAGTCGGTGGTGGCCATGCACGGGAACAACAATCCGTATGGAGCCCTGCTTGCCGAGTTTTTCGGTTCGTTTGCCCTGATATACGTTTTTCTGAGCGTCAAATCAGGCGAAAACCGCTCATTTGCCGGACTGGCGTCGGGCTTTTGCCTGATTGCCGTCGGCTTTGGTCTTGGGCGACTTGGTGGCGGCGCTTTCAACCCGGCACTGGCACTGGGTGCGGGAATTACCGAGGTGCTCGACCTGAACGATTTGTGGCTGTATGTGGCTGGTGGTTTGGGTGGGTCGGCGGCGGGTGCCACCGTATTTACATTGATGAATCGGGAGATGGCGCAGCATCACTGACCGACAGATACCTTTCTTTCAAAACTTCGAGGTGGTGCAGGTGATGGCCGATGATAATATAGAAACAGGCTCTGGCAGACACCTTGAAATTGCCGGCAGTTCCGGTTTGCAGCGATTGTTCATCGGAGCAGTTGCTGACGAGGTGTATGGTGTTATCGCGGACAGTTTTCCATTCTTTCAGCAGATCTTTCACCGTTCGCTTTGATACATCGGCGTATTCCATCCAGAAGTCCTGGTTGAAACCCGGAAGTGGTGCGCGGTCGGCGCGCATGAACCAGAGAGCCCGGCAGGCGAATACCCTTTCAGCATCGGTGAGGTGCATGAGTACCTGTTTGATGGTCCATTTCCCTTCGGAATAGGTATAGTCACCAGCTTCTTCCGGCAGATCGGAGAGCAGAGCAGATGTTTCCCGGAATGTTTTTTTCAGCAGACTGAGAGCTGTTCCTTTGGGTGGTAATAATCTGATATAAGCGGCATGGAATGGGGAATATTCATCTTTTTTTGGTCTGCGCATACCTGATGTCTGTTTAGATGTATCTGTAACTGTTGCACAAATATCATACTTTTACGCAAAAACAAGAAGTTTTGTCCAGCACATTATATCTGATTCCCACGCCAGTTGCCGAAAATGCGGCAGAAACACTCCCCTTGTATGTAACTGAAATTGTCCGGCGGCTCGATGTGTTCATTGTCGAGCGGGCGAAGACAGCCCGCCATTTTGTCAAGTCTGCCGGGCCGTTAAAGCCTCTTCAGGAGATGATATTTGTTGAGACAGAGAGCCGCGATTTTCCGGATGAAGCTGCGCGTGTATTTCGGGAGGCGGTGGAGGCTGGCAAGGATATCGGTCTGATGTCGGAAGCCGGTTGTCCGGGTGTGGCCGATCCCGGAGCTTCGATTGTTGCGCTTGCGCATCAGGCGGGTGTGCGCGTGAAGCCGCTGGTGGGGCCGTCGTCTATTCTGCTGGCGCTGATGGCTTCCGGAATGAACGGGCAGCAGTTTTCGTTTCACGGATATTTGTCGCCCAAGAGGCCGGAGCTGGCCCGCGATCTGAGGAAACTGGAGGGACAGGCCCAGCAGCACGGAAGTACACATCTGTTTATAGAAACGCCCTACCGTTCGCAGATGGTGCTGGAGGTGGCACTGGAGAGTCTTCATCCCGAGACCTTGTTCGGCGTTGCGCAGGACATCACGGGACAGTCGGAGATGATACGGTCGCTGCCTGTGCGAGAGTGGAAGAAGGTAAAAGCGCTGACGCTTGAGAAGCTGCCGGCCATGTTTATGGTAGGAAAGGCAGCGCCGATGAAGAAGGGGTGACTTCAGGAATTGAAAATGCGCTCAAACTCGGAAACCTGTTCCTGCGTCAGCCGGTTTCCTTCAATCATAGTGGAGTAATGTGTTGAAAAAAGTCTGGCTGTTTCCCTCAGTGTAGCGAGTACGGAGGGCGTCACCGGCAGATGCAACACAGCCTGTCGGGCAGTCTCTATCCGTAAAAGACAGGATGCGACCCGGGGTGTAATGGTGAAATTCGGCGAAAATGACATATTCAAATATGCAAGGTTAAATTATTCTTCCGTTATTCTTCCGTTATTCTTCCGTTATTCTTCCGTTATTCTTCCGTTATTCTTCCGTTATTCTTCCGTTATTCTAATGAACCCGGGCTCACTGGCCCCGTAAATGATATCCGGAGATTCCTCCCTGTCGGTCGGAATGACCGGGGCTGTACC
>JBEGNB010000172.1:0-5306 GCA_041182785.1 Bacteroidota bacterium | reverse complement strand
TGGCAGTACCGCCGCTGGCTGGGGTACCGGTGATGGCATAAGACAAACTGCCGGATCCGCTGGCAAAGTTACCCCCACTCAGGGTAGCAGTAAGGCCCGTAACACCTGTGGAGGTTACTGTCTGACCACTGTACGGGCCGCCGTTGCCGCCTGTGTAGGGTCACTGGCACTCACTGAGTGCCAGTGTACCCTACACAGGCGGTAACGGCGGGTTTTATACCGGACAAACAGTGACATCCGCCGGTGTTACAGGCCTCACAGCCACACTGAGTGCAGGTAACTTCGGCAGCGGCGCGGGCAACCTGTCGTATTCCATCACAGGTACCCCAGCCAGCGGCGGTACTGCCAGTTTTGCGCTGAATATTGGCGGGCAGACGTGTACGCTGAACATCAGCGTAAACTATGTGTGCCGGGCCAAAGTGAATGCTACAGACTACAAGAACTTCCTGTGCTACAACCTCGGCGCTGCCAACAACAATGCTGATCCGTTCACCCCGACCTGGGAGATCAACGGCGGTTACTGGCAGTGGGGGATTAATACACAGGCGGCAGAAGGCCCGACGGCTACTGATCCGAAGGACGGTGCTGTCAGCGGCTGGAACACGACCAATGCTGCGAATGGTTCCTGGGCCGACGGTTCCAAAACTTCCAATGATCCTTGTCCGGTGGGTTACCGGGTTCCGACCATAACGCAGTGGGATGGTGTGGTGGCCAATAACATCATTACCAATGTGGGTACCTTCAATAGTTCTGCCACCAACTACGAAGCCGGTGTAAAGTTCGGAGATCTGTTGATGCTTCCGGCGGCCGGCTACAGAGACTTCAGCGATGGTACGTTGCTCGACCGCGGCAGTGTCGGCTCTTACTGGAGCAGTACAGAGGACGGCACGGACGATGCGTGGACCCTGAACTTCGATAATAATGGTGCCACCACGCTCGTCGCCGGCCGTATCTTCGGTATGTCCGTTCGCTGTGTTGAAGATATACCCGGCTCTGTCGGGGCACTCGATTGCTCCGGCACCACTGTTACCGGCACACTCACCTCCGGACAGGCGGCCACGGGTGTGAGTGCCAGTGTACCCTACACAGGCGGTAACGGCGGGTTTTATACCGGACAAACAGTGACCTCCGCCGGTGTTACAGGCCTCACAGCCACGCTGAGTGCGGGTAACTTCGGGAGCAGCGCCGGCAGTTTGACGTATGCCATTACAGGTACCCCAGCCAGCGGCGGTACTGCCAGTTTTGCGCTGAATATTGGCGGGCAGACGTGTACGATTAATGTATTTGTATGCAGCACCGGTTGCTGTGCCAAAGTGAGCGCTACTGAATACAAGAACTTTATGTGTCATAACCTCGGTGCAGCCAATACCAGTGCGGATCCGTTCGCCCCGACCTGGGAGATTAATGGCGGCTACTGGCAATGGGGGCGGTTGGCGCAGGCTGCTGCGGGCCCAACCGGCCTCGGTTTATCGGAGGCCAACGATGCAGCTATAAGTGGCTGGAATACGACTCCTGCTGCAAACGGCTCCTGGGCCGACGGCACCAAAACGGCCAATGATCCTTGTCCTGCGGGTTACCGGGTGCCGACAAGTGCCCAATGGGACGGGGTGGTAGCTAATAATACCCAAACCAATGTGGGCACTTTCAACGATTCTGCTACCAATTACAGCGCCGGCGTAAAATTCGGAGATCAGCTGATGCTTCCGGCGGCCGGCCCTACTGGGATATTGGTGCGTTACACGACCGTGGCGACAACGGCTTCTACTCGAGCAGTACGGAGATAAGCGGCGGCAGCGATTTCAACGCGTGGGTCCTGTACTACGGTAGTAGTTTCGTCTACACGGCCCCCTTCTTCTACCGTACAGTCGGGCAATCTGTCCGCTGTATCGCAGAATAACCCGTCAATTTGTCTGTTTGACTAATTGCTGAAACCGGTTAATGCAGACCGGATATACAAACTGATGTTCCCCCTGTTGCCTGCCGGTGATTTTTGCTGACAGACAGCAGGGGGAAGATAGTTTCCGGAACTGTTTTTACCGGAATACAGGAATTTTTGTTTGTTACAAGTATTGATAATCCTTGACACGCTCTGGCTGGTATTTTATATTAATTCCGGCATTTTTTTTGCGAACTGGTGATTAACCATTACTTTTATTTCATGATTCGTTATTTATTTTTGATTGTCATTGTACTGCTGTTTGGCGGTGTACCAGCCAGTGGTCAGTCCGATTATCTGGCCAGAATAAAAGAAGCCGCCGTTCTGGTTCCGGATCAGGCTGTAAAGGCCGATTCGGTTTTCACTGTGATACTGGAAGAAGTCAGCGCTCTGCAGCCCCCCAATGACTCACTGCTTGTGCTGACCTGTTTCATTCTGGGGACAAACAACCTGTATCAGGGCAAACTGAATCTGGCACTCGACTATTTCGACAAGTCGCTTTTTCATAACAAGCGAAACATTCTTCCGAAAGAAAATATGTCCTCTCTGGCTAACAAGGCCATTATTTACGAAGAACAGCACAGGTTTAACGAGGCGCTTCAAGCGTGCCGGCAAGCGCTTGAGTTCGCCGAACAGAGCAGGGATTCCTCGGCCATTGCCGACGTATGGCTTAATCTGGGTGTTCTCAGTCACCGGATGAAAGACATTGACCGGGCAGTTGAAATACTGGGCAATACGTATAATTTTTATCGGTCGAGGCGCGACACCCTGCGGATGGCCAACGTACTCAATAATATCGCCACCTGCTACTACCCGGCCAACCTGCCGCTTGCTGAAACAAATCTGAAAAAATCACTGGAGCTCTACAGGCAGGCACATGACGATTACTACATCGCAGTTACCACCAATAATCTGGCAGAGCTGGAAACAAGACAGAAAAATTACAGCGATGCAAGGCAGTTATTACAGGATAATATCAGTTTGTGTGAACAAAAAGGGTTCATGGAAGCCCTCTCGGTTGCACACCGGCTTTCGGGGCAATGCGAAATTGAATCGGGAGGGAACCTCGGTGCTGCTTCGGCAAGCCTCGAAAAATCCCGTGAACTGGCACAGAAAACCGGCAGATCGGACTATCTGAGGGATATCAGGGAAGCCGAGATTTTACTGCAGGCACGGGCCGGGAACTTTGAAGGGGTCAAAAAGATGCTGGAAGAGTACAAGACCATGAATGATGAGTTGGCCCAGGAAAATGCGCGGATAGTGAACTCCGAATTCCAGACCATACATGAGGTAAAGAAAATAACACAGCAGAAAGATTTGCTGGAGGAGGGTATATCGCTCAGAAACAGGCAGTTGATACTGTCTCTGCTTGCGCTGCTGGCTGCCGCCCTGGCCATTGGTATCATAGCATCGCAGTATATCCGGTTGCGCAGGACAACGAGAACCATGTACCGGATGAACGTCGAACTGGCCAACAATGCGGCTATTTCGCTGGGAAGCCTGAATTCGGATACTGTAACTCGCGACGACGGTGAAAACAACGGAGAAGATAACATCAGTATATCAAACCTGTACCTTGATGTACTCAAGCGCATTGAACGCGACAAACTTTACCTCAATCCGACATTTTCGCTGCTGGAGCTGAGCGAGAAAATGAACAGGAGTTCGCGGTATGTTTCCCAGGCACTGGGTGAAGTTGGCAAGATCTCTTTCCCGAATCTGGTCAATAATTTCCGGATCAACGAGGCAAGAAGGCTTATCGCCGATAACCCGAATATCACAGTCATCGAGCTTATGGAAAAAACCGGTTTCGGCAGCCGGCAAAGCTTCAATCGCAATTTCAAGACAGCTACCGGATTTACACCCTCAGAATATCAGGAAAGGGCCAAAGATACTCAGCAGCAATAATTTGTATCAATTTCCGGCTTCCCGTTTGTTTGCTGTCTAACTGACAACCGGGATGAAAATCAGGGCTATGCCGGATACCGACCGATTAAATATCGATGCCACGCGGTGTGTCTTTCACGGAGGTTGACACGCTGTTTCCGACAGTTTTTTGGATAATTCATTTATTTGCTACTATTTTTACCATACTTTTCTCCGTCTATCTGCCATAGTCTTGACAACATTTTATAATATGATTCTTCGTCTAGTTGTTGTTACTGCACTTCTGTGCAGCAACCTGTCCGCCGGTGCGCAGGTCAATTATCTGTCGAAAATAAAGCAGGCAGCTGCTTTAATACCGGCAAAACCGGTTGAGGCTGATTCTGTGTACCGAGAAATACTGGAGGAAATCACCTCGCAACAGCTCACGGATGATTCACTGTATGTGCTTACTTATTTCCAATTGGGTGTCAGTAATTTGTACCAGGGCAAACTGAATCTGGCGCTCGATTACTTCGACAAGTCGCTTTTTTACAATCAGAGAAATATTCTTCCGGAAGAAAATATGTCCTGTCTGGCAAACAAGGCTGTTATTTACCAGGACCAGTACAGGTTTAGCGAGGCACTGCAAGCCTGCGAGCAGGCACTTGTGTACACCGAACAGAGCAGAGACTCTTCCGCCATTGTTGACGTATGGCTCAACCTGGGTGTGATCAGTCAACGGATGAACGACATTGACCGGGCAGTTGAAATACTGGGCAACGTCCACAATTTTTATCAGTCAAGGCGCGATACAATGCGGATAGCCAACGTCCTCAATAATATCGCCACCTGCTATTACCCGAATAATCTGCCGGCTGCCGAAAAAAATCTGAAAAGATCACTGGAGCTCAGCCGGCAGATACACAATGATTACTATGCTACACTTACCGCCAATAATCTGGCCGAGGTGGAAACGAGACAGAAGAATTACGCAGAAGCCAGGCGGCTCCTGGAAGAAAATATCAGTCTGTGCGAGCAAAAAGGGTACCTGGAAGCGCTCTCGGCGGCACACCGGCTTTCGGGGTTGTGTGAAATTGAATCAGGGGGGAACCTCGCTGCTGCTGCATCAAGCCTCGAAAAATCGCGCGAGCTGGCACACAAAACCGGCAGAACTGATTATTTGAGGTATATTATGGAAGCCGAACTTTTACTGCAGGCGCGTACGGGAAATTTTGAAGGGATCAAAAAAGTGCTGGAAGCGTATAAAACACTGAATGATGAGTCGGACCAGGAAAATGCACGGATAGTGAATGCCGAATTCCAGACCATTCATGCGGTGAAAACATTGACACAGCAAAAAGATATACTGAAAGAGGGTATCTCGCTCAGAAACAGGCAACTGATGCTGTCGCTGCTTGCGCTCCTGTTGGCTGCCCTGGCCATCGGTATTATTGCAACACAGTACATTCGGTTGCGCAGGACTATGAGAGCCATGTACCGCATG
>JBEGNB010000171.1:0-10054 GCA_041182785.1 Bacteroidota bacterium | reverse complement strand
CGACTGGGTGGACTGGCGCTGGTATCTGGGTTATTCGACCGGGCTGCTGGCCCTGTTTGTTTTCTTATTCGTCCGGTAAAACAAGTTTCAACAGCTCAAGCTGCAGTGCCGGACCACAGACCATAACCGTGGGCGATTCAGCCTTTTTTCCGGTTCCTGCTATTTCAAGGTTACATTTGAACCGCTGCAGGTAGTTGATGAAACTCTCGTGCAGCATCAACTTTCCCTGTGAATCTGTTATCCTGAAAAGAGGTTGTATCTCCGGTTCGCTGAAAGTAAAATCAGTGAGAAAGCTGACCGGAAAATCTGCGGGGATAGTTAGCTCCGCACACTCCGGATCGTTGTACTTGCCCGACAGCCACAACTGCTCGGCCTTCAGGAGCTGCTGGATGTCAGCGTGCCACATTGCTCTCTTTGGCATCATTTTTTGGCGGCCCGATATCCGAATATGTTGTACCCGAAGGTGAAATAGAACAGATTTCCGTCGAGTGCTGGAATGCCGTTTCCAAAATTCAGCCAGTTGTATCCCACGCGCAGGCGGAACCCATTGTAGGAGCCTTTGGGCAAATCCCAGTTGGCATAATTGTCCCTGAAAAGCTTGACGTCAGCTGTGAGTGACACACCGATGTGTCCTTCGAGCAGCTGAAAACTCTCGTAATAAACAGGAAGTTCTTCCGGTACATCAGCGGAGGATGGAGGTGCCAGGAAAGCAATTCCAACACCTGCCGAGGGAAAAATTCTGATTTTTTCAGCATTGATGATATCGTAACCTATTTCCAGCGAGTAATTGCTGTAGCTGAACGGATCGTTTTTTGGCCATGTATCGAGTCCGTCGGTGATATCTCTTCGAAGGCGACCGGCACCGAATGTCGCTCCAAACAGTACATTCCAGCGGTCAACCCAGTAATAGAAATCGAGGGAGAGCGCGTAAAGAGGGGGCATCGTTCTGTCGGCCTCGTCGGTCCAGCTGCCATTCTGCAGTCCCAGTGCGGCTCCAAAAGCCTTGTTGGCAGGCTTCAGGATATTGGGTTTTACACCCGACAAAAAGTACAGATAATTTGACTGGGGGTATTTGCCCTCGAAAGCGCTGATTTTTTCTGCCCACTCTTCTTCTTTTCCGTTAATCCTGAGGAGGTATTCGAGAAGCAGAATGGAAAATACTTTCTCTTCTTCGCTCAGGAAGGCATGCCTGATTGCCTGAAACGACTCAAACCTGCGCGCATACATCATCGAATCGGTGAGTTCAAACAGACTGTCGGCGGGTGGCTGTACCTTTTCAGACAAGGCATATCGCTCGGCAGCACCCATCTGCGCAGCCTCCGAGAGCAGTGCCCCGTAGTTTTCTGTCCAGTAATACAGCAGCCAGCGCTCATCCCAACTCAGTCCGGTATAATAGCGGTTTTCAAGTCTCGAGAGCGAGTCAATCCAGAGGCCTGCTGCAGCAGGGTCATCCGCTGAAATGGCATTCTTCAGCTCGAGCCGCCCCGCCCGGATTTTTTCTTTCCTGTTCAGCTGTTCGGTGGTCTGGGTCAGTGCAACCTGGCTCCACACGAGAAAAATGGTGACAAATGATAGAAGTGCTTTCATCTGGAGAAATTTATGATCGTGCCAGTTCCTTCCAGCGACGCCAGAGAGAAAGAGCAAATCCGAAAAGCATCAGGAGCGAGCCGGCCCATACCAGATTGATACCGGGGAAAATGATGGCTTCCAGTACAACATAATCGGACCGCTGCACATTTTCGGCCAGTTCGAATGGAATCGGAGCTATGTTACGGGGAATATCCGCTACGCCGATTGTGAGAATACCTTTTGCCGGATCAATATCCTCGAATCTGAATGACAATCCGGATTCTGTATTATCGTCTTTCAGGCTGAAGGGTGTACTCTCGCGGATGAGGTAAACCGGATGCGCCACCCCTTTCTTGCCATCGGGCGACTGGATACTGATATTGGCTGCCACGGCGATGTCTCCTGCCTGCGGACTGTAGCTCGGGTGTTGTACATTCTTCTCGACACCGGTGAAGGCCAGCTGGTACCCTTTGTAGCTGAAACTGTCGCCTTCCTTCAACTGGAATGGTGTGTATGTCATCTTCTCCTCGGCGTCAAAAACCGCCTGCAGCGTTTTTTCGTTCAGCCTGATTTTGAGCTCCAGCGGGTTTACCTGCGCCGGGTTGGTGAATCCGCCCTCGGAGGGCCGGATGTACATCATAGGTTCTGCCCGGTAGGTGGTGGTGTCTTCTGAATCAAAAGCTTTGAACTGAAGACCCAGCGCCAGATCGCCCAACTGTGCCTCGTAGTCGTGTTGACGCGGTGTTTTTGTCACGCCCTGCAGAACCAGAATATTATTTTCAGTTCGGAGTGTATCACCCGGTGCAAGCGCGTACGGAACGTATTTCAGGCTGTCCTCCTGCTGTCGGGCGAATTCGGGGTCGAGTTCAGCCTTGGGCAATGAAGTAATCATGGTGAAGATATCGTAGTTCCAGTAGTGTTGGGTGGACGGGTTATTGGATACGATCTTGCTGAACTGCTTGTGTTACTTTACGTTGGGGTATAACTAAAACGACTCTCCGTTTGCGTTGCCGTTTTCGTCCCGGCGTTCGAACCTGACCGCAAAGGTGCGCGTCTGGCGCTCTACGGTATCTCTCAGATAAGTGGCATTAAAGTCCTTGATCGGAAGTTCGGAGCCTTTCAGCAGAATAACATTTTTGTTCAGTTCTTCTTCTCCGGCTCCCTCAATGACATCTCGCATCACAAACTTGTTGGTGGAAATCCATGCCTTGCCCAGTCCGGTGGACAGCACTCCAAGGATAAGCGCCCCGAAGCCGACGTGGGAGACAGCCGCACTGGCCATCTTGATATTTCCTTTTGCTGCAGTGATAATGTAATCGAGATTGGCTGCCAGCGCAAACATGCCCGAGAAGAGCAGGGTATATAATTGCCAGGCGTTCATCTCGATCCACTGCCGGTTCAGGACAGTCAGAATACCGGCTCCAATGACCGCTATGCCAATATGCAATCCGAATTTTTTGGATCGTTCCTTCCAGTTTCGTTCGTTGTACCGGGTAAAAATACCGACTCCTGTGAGAAACCCGATAAATACAGCTATCCACAACTGATAACGGTTATGGTGTTCAACAGGATCTTTCAGCGCTGCTCCTACATAGTCCGGATTGAAAAACTGTACAATTTTATTGAATACGGGCAATGAGGTTGCCCCGGTAATCAGGACTGCCGAAAATAGCAGGACAAGCGCCCCCAGAAACATCCAGAATTCACGTGACTGAATCGTTTCTTCTGCTTTTTTGGCTGGTACACCCTCCGATGGCACCGTCATCACATCAGGTACGTCTTTGTAGCGGGATGCAAACAACCAGATTCCGATACCGGCAAAGAGTACAACCAGCAAAATCAGCTGGTATCCCAGCCCCATTTCCGTGAATGAGTGAACTGAAGTGTCCCCGAGTACACCGCTCCTGGTCAGATACGTGGAATACAGAATCAGAACGAACGACAACAGGTAAAATCCGTAGGTACTTCGAATGGAGTATCCCGTAGAGCGTGCCACCAGATTGGTATGGATTCCCGCCACCAGTGTAAGCCAGGGTACCAGTGATGCGTTTTCAACCGGATCCCATGCCCAGTAACCGGCGAACGAAAGGGCCTCGTAGGCCCAGGCACCACCCATCAGAATACCAAGTCCGAGTATGCCCGCCGAGAAAAGCGACCAGCCAAGTGCCGGCTTGAGCCATGATTTGTGTTCCCGGTACCAAAGTCCGGAAGCTGCAAAGGCGAACGGAAATACGGTTGATGCAAACCCTAGGAAGAGGGTGGGAGGGTGAATGGTCATCCAGTAATTCTGCAGAAGCGGGTTCAGTCCCTGTCCGCTGATCTTTGAAAGGTAATCGGCCTGCTGGAATATCGGAGCACTCATGGTGTCGCGCAGGAGGTCGAACGGACTGGCACCCAGCCGGAAATGGCCGAAATACAATCCCAGCAGCATACTGGCGATAATTGCCTCGGCCAGTGCTACAACAGTCAGTACGGGGGCCTCCCATTTACCGCCCTTTACAATTACTATTGACGAAAGGATAATATGCCAGAAACTCCAGAGCAGAAAACTGCCCTGTTGTTCTTTCCAGAAGGCAGAGAACACATATTGAACAGGCAGATCGTCGGATACATTGGCCCAGGCATAGTTGTACTCGTACATTTTACCAACGAGAATGTAAAATAAGAGGCCAATGATGGAAAAGACGGTCAGTCCATGCAGCATGAAGGAGAAACGCCCGAGGCGGAGCCAGTCCGACTCTTCCGGGGTGTTCCTTTTGGTGGCCGACTGAAAATAGGAAAATGCTGAGAGCAGAGATGCCACAAATGACAAAACGACACAAAAGTGGCCGAGCTGTCCGGGTATGAGGTTTTCGCCGATGTAGTTCATGCGTGGTTGTGGATTGAGGTGCAAAAATAGTTCATTCTCACATCGTTTGGCTCAGTTGGTGTTGCCAATTACCCCCGTTTTGAAAGTGATTACCGAAATTTTACATAAAATTAATCTCACAAGGGCAATTACACCCCCTTCCTGAAACTAACTTTGCAAAAAAATAGCCTTTATGCAAGGAACTTCACCTTTGAAAAAAATACTGATTGTTGACGATGAACCCGATATTCTCGAGTTCCTCAAGTACAACCTGAAAAGAGAAGGCTATGATGTGGTGACAGCGCCCGACGGGAAACAGGCTATCACAGTGGCCACCGCAGAGAAACCCGACCTGATTATTCTCGATATCATGATGCCTGAAATGGACGGAGTGGAGGCATGTGGCCGTCTGCGTTCCATGAAGGAATTTCATCACACACCCATCGCTTTCCTGACCGCACGAGATGAGGATTTCTCCCAGATTGCCGCGCTGGACTCCGGTGGCGACGATTATATCACCAAACCCATCAAACCGCGGGTGCTCATCAGCCGGATTCAGGCACTGTTGCGGCGCAGCGGGCGACCTTCCGACGATGAAACAAACGAAATCAGGCTGCACAACCTGGTTATTGACAAACAAAGGGTAGTTATTTTTAAAGATGGCCAGCCAATCGAACTCCCCAGGAAGGAATTCGAAATTATCTGGCTTCTGGCATCCCGACCGGGCCGTGTTTTTACCCGGGAAGAGATTTTCGACAAAATCTGGGGCTCCGATATTATCGTGGGAAACCGAACCATTGATGTACATATTCGCAAGTTGCGCGAAAGACTGGGGGAAGAATATGTTAAAACTGTGAAGGGTATCGGTTATAAATTCGATTTTTGACCCATGTTTAAAAACCAGACTCCCCGGCAGCTCTCGCTGTTCATCGCGCTGCTGTCGGCTGTATCCATTGCCTGTTTCTCTATCCTGCTGAAAGCGCTTGGGGTACTCACCATCTCCTGGCAGGAGTTGGCCATTCTTTTCGGGAGCTGCCTTTTGGCCGGTTTTGTCTCAAACTATTATCTGATGCGCTACTATATTTTCCGGCGTATCAAATTGATTTACAAGATTATACATCGAAAGAAACTCCCTTCCGATTTCAAGGCAGACCGTATTGAAATGTCTAAGAATGTGCTTGATCAGGTGGAGCAGGAGGTGGACGCCTGGGCAGACCAGAACTCAAAGGAAATGGAAGAGCTCGAGCGCCTCGCTGCCTACCGCCGGCGGTTTATCGGCGATGTATCACATGAGCTCAAAACTCCGATCTTCAATATTCAGGGATTTATCCACACCCTACTCGACGGCGCACTGTATGATTCCGAGGTGAATGAAAAGTACCTCCGGCGCGCCGCAAAAAATGCAGAACGTCTGCAGTCAATAGTCGAGGATCTGGAAACAATCAACAAACTGGAATCGGGACACATGGTGCTCGATATCCAGGAATTTGACCTGCATACGCTGGCTGATGAAGTTATTGCCGACCTTGAAATGAGGGCTATCGAGCGCAGTATCAAACTCGGTTACAAGGAGGGTGCTGCCCAGCATTTCCGGGTGCGCGCCGACAAAGAGAATATCCGCCAGGTACTTATCAACCTGGTCCATAACTCCATCAAGTATGGTACCGAGGGAGGTTTCACCAAAATCAGCTTTTACGACGGCGAGTCATTCGTTCTGGTCGAGGTGAGTGATAACGGCATAGGAATCAAGGACAAACATCTCAACCACGTATTCGACCGTTTTTACCGCGTTGACAAGAGTCGCTCCCGCGATGCTGGCGGCACCGGTTTGGGCCTGTCTATCGTAAAACACATTATCGAGGCACATCACCAGACGGTGACGGTACGGAGTACGGAAGGTCAGGGTACTACCTTCGGATTCACCCTCGAAAAAGCCTGATCAGGTTCTTGTACAGGCCTCAATCCAGTCAACATAGGATTTATTGGCCCGTACCTCATAACGCACAATGCAGGGCACCTCGTATGGATGCAGCCTGGTTATTGCATCTTCAACGTCCTGTTCCCTGCCTGGGCCGGTTTTCAGCACCGACACCCATTCGCTCTCGTGTACAGGGGCGTTGTTCCACTCGTACATGCTTTGTACCGGGAAAATATTGCTGCAAGCCACCAGCTTTTCTGCTATCAGAGCCTCTGCTATGCGGCGTGCAGTAGCCTCGTCGGGATGTGTGACGTAAAAAACCAGAAAGCACCGGTTTATGTCAGCCATGATTTATAGTAGTTTCCGTCCTCAATGCCTGCCGCATGCTCGGTCATCAGCAGCGGTCTGAAGGTATCCACCATGACTGCCAGTTCCAGGGTTTCCTTCTTTCCGATACTTTTCTCAACCGTTCCCGGGTGCGGACCGTGTGGAATACCGCCAGGGTGCAGGGTAAGCATACCGCGTTCGACGTGCTTCCGGCTCATGAAATCGCCATCCACATAGTAGAGCACTTCGTCGGAGTCAATATTGGAATGGTTATATGGTGCCGGAATGGAAAGCGGATGGTAATCGTACATGCGGGGTACAAACGAACAGATGACAAAATTCCTCCCGTCAAAAGTCTGGTGGATGGGCGGAGGCATGTGCAGCCTGCCCGTAATTGGTTCGAAATTGTGAATACTGAAGGCAAAAGGATACACGAAGCCGTCCCAGCCAATCAGGTCGAATGGATGATTCAGATAGTGATAGGGATATATATTATCCTGTTTTTTAATATAGTAAAGGAAGTCGCCCTTCTCGTCGTGCGTTTCCAGATTCGACGGTTTTCTTATGTCCCTTTCACAGAACGGGGAATGTTCGAGGAGCTGGCCGTATTCGTTCCTGTAGCGCCGGGGTGTTTCGATGGGGCCTGCGCTCTCTACAATGAGCAGTCTGTTCTCGGTGGTATCGAAGTGGAGCTGGTAGGTGGTTCCGCGGGGAATAACCAGGTAATCACCATATCCGAAAGTAATATTTCCGTACATGGTTTTAAGCGTTCCGGTGCCTTCATGAATAAAAATCACTTCATCGGAATCGGCATTTTTGAAGAAATAATCCGACATGCTCTTTCTCGGAGCCGACAGAATGATACGGCAGTCGTCGTTGACCAGTACCGGCTTTCTGGATTTTAGGTAATCATCCTCCGGTTGTACCTGGAAACCTTTCAGGCAGCGGTGTTTCAGCTGTTTGTCGTGAATGGTTTTGGGGGCAATACTCCAGGGTTCACCTACCTGAACGATTTGTGTGGGAGCATTGCAGTGGTAGAGCAACGAGTAGTTGTTGCTGAAACCCTCGGTGCTGAAAAGTTCCTCGTGGTAGAGCGTTCCGTCGGGTTTTCTGAATTGGGTGTGCCGTTTTGGTGGTATGGTGCCGGCAGAGAAATAGTGCATAATCCGGTCAGGTTTTTATTTGTCAGAGATTTGCTGGTGTTTGTGGCCACAATTTGCGGTCAGGCAGTTCATTTGGTTGAAATCAGGGCTTCCGCAATTTTCACAGGATCACCGTGGTCAAATTCGAGCATGCGAATATCGGGAGAAGGATTGGTTTCCAGTCCGTACTGATAAGTTTTGTCGTAATATTCCAGTGCGATACGAGCTGCAGGTTCGTATTCGCCCAGTTCCAGGAATTCGATGGCCTGTTTGAGTTTCAGTCCGCCCAGTTTCTTCTCAATCCGGCGGAATGCAATCTCCAGATCGGCCTTGTCCGTCAGAACGTAATCTTCCAGCAGGTTGTTCACGCGTGCCTCGAGCGGTATTCTGACGTTCATCAGGGGCGCTTTTTTCATTTTTGCCCAAAAAGCATCGGGAATATAGACCCGGCCGATACTTCGGCTTTCATTTTCGAGCCACACTTTTCTGGCCGGACTTGTATTCCTGATGGCCTCATAGAGGTTGTTCTCGAATTGTTCAACGGTTGGCTGTGGCAGTTCTCCGATGAAGCCAAACGCCGATCCTTTGTGGTGTGCGATACCTTCCAGATCAATAATCTGTTCACCGGCATTTTTCAGCGCGTGCAGAATTTTGGTTTTGCCCGAACCTGTACTGCCACCAACTATTACTATTTGCAGGTCAGCCTCCCCAAATCCCTCTAGCACACACTGTCTGTAGGCTTTGTAACCGCCGTCCAGTGTCTGAACATCCAGTCCGGCCTGACGGAGCAGCCACGCCATGGCTCCGCTGCGCTGGCCGCCGCGCCAGCAATGCACTCCCAGTCTGCCGTCCCGGGCTATTTTTCTGGCAGATTTCACGAAATCCTCCATTTTGGGACCAACAAACCGAAGTCCCAGCTCAAAAGCAATATCACGGCCCTGTTGTTTGTAGGCTGTTCCGACAACCGCGCGTTCTTCGTCTGAAAAGAGCGGGAAACTGATTGCCCCGGGTATGTGCCCGTGCGCGTACTCTCCGGGCGAGCGCACGTCGAGTACGGGTACTTCATCTTTGAGCAGCAGAAATTGTTGAGGTGCAAGTTTCATACCAGTGAATAATAATCAGACGCCCAGTTCGAGCTGTTCCCTGACCAGGTTATAGTAAACACCTTTTCTGGCCGTTAATTGTTCGTGTGTACCTTGTTCAACCACCTCGCCTCTGTCCAGAACAATAATGTTGTTCGCATTTCTGACAGTGCTCAGTCTGTGTGCAACAACCACAACCGTTTTCTGTTGAAATGCCTGATACATGTTTTGCATGATTGACCGTTCGTTGTGGGCATCGAGTGCGTTGGTGGCTTCATCGAAAAACAGGTATTGCGGATCCTTGTAAATTGCCCGTGCTATCAGAATACGCTGCCGCTGTCCCTGGCTCAGTCCGGTTCCTTCATTGCCTGTTTTGGTATTGTATCCTGACGGCAGTGATTCCACGAACGACTGGATATTGGCCATATTGGCGGCGTATAGAAGTCGTCTCCTGTCAACATTCTCATCGCCGAGTGCAATATTCCTCGCAATGGTGTCGTAAAACAGGTATCCGTCCTGCATAACCACTCCGCAGTAATTTCTCCAGAGTTTGGGATTGAGGCTGCCCAGACTTACTTCACCTATCCGGACGCTTCCCTCGGTTGGCTGATAAAAATTGAGCAGTAATTTGAGCAGGGTTGATTTGCCACTGCCTGAAGGGCCTACGATGGCGGTAGTTTTTCCTTCCGGTATGACAACATTGACGTTCCTGAGCACCCAGGGGTCGTACGGACCGCCGTAACGAAAGGAAACACCCTGCATACTCAGGTTGCCATTGGCAGGAAGCACATTTACCTGGGCAGCTTCATTCGACTCCTCGTCGTTTGTATTCTGTATTTCACCCATGCGTTCCAGACTGATTCGCGCCTCCTGAGCCTGAATAACGAACTGTACGAGTGATTCAAGCGGAGCGTTCATCTGCCCGATGATATACTGAACTGCCAGCATCATGCCGAGCGTCATCTCGCCTTCGATAACACCCTTGGCAGCCAATACCGATATTACAATATTCTTGCCCTCATTGATAAAAGCAGCTCCGGCACGCTGTATCTGATTGGTAGCCAGATATTTTACGTTTACCTTGAAGAGTTTTGCCTGAGTGCGCTCCCAGGCCCATCGCTTCAGTCGCTGGGCATTGTGCAGTTTTATTTCCTGCATGCCGTTAACC
>JBEGNB010000170.1:0-7370 GCA_041182785.1 Bacteroidota bacterium | reverse complement strand
CGTTCAATGAACCTCATACCCCGCACGCCATCCTGGATTGTAGGGAAGTCGAGGTGTACTGCATCGGGCTTCCGGCCCTCCTCGTGTGCGCGTACACAGTGCGCGAAGTTTTTATAGATATTGGCGAATGCTTCCAGATAACCCTCCGGATGGCCACCCGGCAAACGGGTAGCTGCCTGTGCTTCCGGATAAACGGGACCAATACCGGTTCTCAGCAACTGGGTTGGCTTGTCGAGCCACTTCACCACGAGCGTATTGGGCTCCATCTGACGCCATTCAATACCCCCTTTTTCGCCATACACTCTGATATTCAGGTTGTTTTCTTCACCAGCTGATATCTGACTGGCGTGCAGGATGCCCTTGGCGCCTTCTTCGAAGCGCAACAGCACATTGCCATCATCATCAAGTTGTCGGCCGGGTACAAAAATGCTGATATCGGCACACAGCTCGGTTATTCTGAGTCCGGTGATATATTCGGCCAGATTTTCGGCATGTGTACCTATATCACCCATGGAACCTGCAATACCGCTTTTACCGGGATCGGTACGCCACGAGGCCTGTTTGCTGCCGGTTTGTTCGACGGGAGTACTGAGCCAGCCCTGCGGATACTCCACTACAATTTTGCGGATTTTGCCCAGTTCGCCGTTTTTGATCATCATCCGGGCCTGTTTAACCATCGGGTAGCCCGTGTAGTTATGGGTGAGTGCAAAAACAAGACCGGTCTTTTCAACCAGCTTTTCCAGGGCAAGCGCTTCCTTCAGGTTGAAGGCTACCGGCTTGTCGCAAATCACGTGGAAACCGTTTTCCAGGGCCATCTTTGCCGGGGCGAAGTGCACGTGATTGGGTGTTACGATGCTTACTGCATGCATGCGCCTGTCCGGACGCAGTCGCTTTTCGCGGCGGATCATGTCCTGAAAGGTAGCATAACACCGGTCGGGGGGCAGTCCGAGGTCGGCGCCGGAAGCCATGGATCTTTCCGGATCGCTGCTGAAAGCGCCGCATACCAGTTCAATCTCGCCATCGAGTGCTGCTGCCATACGGTGTACGGCTCCGATGAACGCCCCGCGGCCACCGCCAACCATGCCGATTCGTATTTTCTGTTTCATGTTTGAATGATTTAACCGTTTTGTTATCAGAATCAGTGAATTGAATGGCAATATTCAAAAAAATAGTTTTCATTTTCACTACTTCAATGCGGAGACAATACCGGCATTTTTTTCCGACCTTAGCGCGGACAAACAAATAAATCATGATTAAAGACTCTTCCCTGATTTGTCAGCATGCCTTTATCAATGGCGAGTGGGTGGCTGCTGCCTCCGGCAATACATTCCCGGTAACCAACCCTGCCACCGGCGAGGTTATCGGACAGGTGGCTGACTGTGGCGCTGCTGAAACCGCACAGGCGATCAAGGCCGCTGAAGCAGCACTGCCCGAATGGCGCTCAAAGACTGCTACTGTCAGAGCCGGTATTCTGCGCCGGTGGCACGATCTGATTGTGGAAAATGCCGACGACCTCGGGATGCTGCTCACGCTTGAACAGGGAAAACCATTCCCGGAAGCAAGGGGAGAGATACGATACGGTGCTACCTTTATTGAGTGGTTTGCCGAAGAGGGCAAACGGGCCTACGGCGATATCATTCCGCCCCACATGCCCGGAATGCGCCTGATGGTGGTAAAGCAACCTGTCGGTGTTATAGCAGCCATTACACCCTGGAACTTTCCCAATGCCATGATAACCCGCAAGGTGGCTCCCGCACTGGCAGCAGGCTGTACGGTTGTACTGAAGCCGTCCGAGGAAACTCCCCTGTCGGCACTGGCGCTGGCCGAACTGGCACTGAGGGCCGGTATCCCTCCGGGTGTACTTAATATAGTAACAGGCATGGACGCCCCGGCAATAGGTAAAACACTCACCGACAGTCCTGTGGTTCGAAAGTTGTCGTTCACTGGCAGTACGGAAGTAGGAAAACTGCTGATGCGGCAGAGCGCCGGCACCGTGAAGAAAATCTCACTGGAGCTGGGGGGCAATGCGCCTTTCATCGTGTTCGACGATGCCGATCTGGATGCAGCGGTGGAAGGGGCTATAGCTTCCAAGTACCGGAATGCCGGTCAGACGTGCGTTTGCGCAAACAGACTCTTTGTACAGGATGCCGTTTACGATGCATTCCTGGAGAAATTTACCGTGGCTGTCAGAAACCAGAAAGTGGGTCCGGGCACAGAAAGGGGCGTGAATATTGGTCCGCTCATAAATACAGAAGCTCTCGACAAAGTAAAGCGTCTGGTAGGAAATGCCTGCGACAAAGGTGCCAGGATTGTTACCGGTGGCCGTGAGCTTACCGGTACCTTCTACGAGCCCACCGTTCTGGCAGATGTGACACCCGGAATGGACATCATGAACGAGGAGATATTCGGTCCGGTGGCACCTGTAACCCGCTTCTCCACCGATGAGGAAGTAATCAGCATGGCCAATGACACACCGTATGGCCTTGCCGCATATTTCTACGGCAGGGATGTGAGCCGGGTGTTCCGGGTTGCCGAAGCACTCGAGTACGGCATGGTTGGTGTTAATACCGGGCTCGTGGCCACTACCGTTGCGCCGTTTGGCGGCGTCAAGGAAAGTGGCATCGGCCGGGAAGGCTCCAGGTACGGACTGGATGAATTCCTGGAGACCAAGTATATCTGTATCGGAGGAATCTGATTAGCGGGTGCGCGGCATCCGGCGCTTGCCACCGGGCCTGAAGCCGCCCCGGCCTCCCATCATAGCCAGCGTAGCCGGGTTCATGGTGGCACCACCAGCCATTTTCAACTGTTTTTCCACCTCCTTGATTTGTTCGCGGAGCATGGGCTCAGTTACGTTGAGTTTTTTCACGTCGGCAAAATGCTTCTGGGCACCCTTGAGGTTACTTTTGTTGGCCGCAATCATGACGAGCTGCAGCAGGGCTGTGGCTCTTTCATTGTCGGTGGGCAAACCGGCATCCAGCGACTTCTTAACCCAAATCTCCGCCGCATTCATGTCGCGCTTCTGCATGGCTATGGCACCCATAGTCATGTAGTAAACACCTTTGTAGCCAACCAGCAATAATTTCGGGAAAAAGGTGAGCTTCAGACGCGCTTCCGCCTCATCAAGGCGCTGCTGACTGAGCAACTGGTTGGTTGACATGATGGTTCCGAGGAAAAAATATCCGAGCAGCATGATGAAGCCGGTAAACCAGAAAGGGAAACCATACCAGAAACCGTATGTGGCCCAGAGTGTGATACCGCCGAGGATACCGACGACAATAATGGCAAAACGAAGATAGATATTGACGATGAACATGATTGCTTGAGCTTAATGAGCCGCAAAAATAGGTGTTACCTGTTAATCATTCACACCTTGTGCAGTATGTTTCAACTATACGTTGCTTTATTGTACAGTCAACACGATACTTCTCCGGAGATCTTGCTCAGAATCCTGAACAAGCTTGTAAACATTCATATTGATATGGTGTTATGTGATGGAAGTAATCAAACCACCGGAATAATGGATTTGCATATCGGCAAACAGAAATTTATCGAATCCTGGGGGCGACTGGCCAGCGGCTGGGGCGTTCCTCCGGCGATGGCACAGCTGCATGCACTGCTACTGATATCTCCGGAGCCACTCACTGCCGATGAAATACGGGCGGAACTTGATATTTCGGCCGGTAACGCCAGTATGACACTGCGATCACTGCTCGACTGGGGACTGATTTACCGCGAACAGCGCCCCAACGAACGAAAAGATATATTTTTTGCAGAAAAAGATATGTGGAAAGTGTCGCGGCAAATAATTCTGAACAGAAAGAAAAGAGAACTTGAGCCTATGCTGCAGGTGCTCGACGAACTGGCCTGTGTGGAAGAAAACTGTGAAAAATCCAGACATTTCTGCTCCGTAGTGCGCGATATGCGCAAATTCTCTCATAAAGCCAATCAGGCTCTGGATACCCTCGTAAAGGCAGAATCAGGCTGGCTCGCCAGCCTTTTCATGCGGTAGTCCAGAACACAGGACTCTCTCTACCTGACTACCTTGACTCTGACGGCTTTCGGGCCTTTCGGACCCATTTCAATCTCGAAGGTCACCTTGTTATTCTCCCTCAGCTCCTCGGAGGCATCATTGATGTGTACGAAAATCGTATCTTTGGAACCTGCTTCGGTTATGAATCCGTAGCCTTTCTCGGCGTTGAAGAACTTTACAAATCCCTTCTTTTCAACCTCTTCCGGTTCGTCTGTGCGGAAGGCGGCGCCCAGCTGGATATCTTCTGCCTTGACCGTGAATTTTTTTGACGGATCGGGCGGTGTAGAAGACAGATTGCCATTTTCATCCACATAGGAGAACTCCATTTCGCCTCCCTTTCCATCGGCCTTGTCGGTCTTGCGCTGTTGTTTGCGCTCCTCTTTTTCCTTTTGTTTTTTCCGACGGTTTTTTTCTTTTTCCTTTTTTGAGTAGGAATCTTGTGATTTTGCCATTAAGTGTAATTCTTGGTGAAAATTTTCCTCAAAAAGGGTGGATGCTGATGGTGAACAGCATCCAAAAACGCCGATCTTCAAAAGTTCACTCTCCCGGAGATGAACAACAAATGTACGAAAAAAATCTAACATCGGGCTGATATTTGAAAAATCAAAGAATATACCTTAGCTTTGTAGAAAATAGTCGGAAATGCCGGTGAAGCAGGCAAACGCTTCATTATGTTCTGATTTCTCTAACCAAACTCTGTTGCCGCGTGTCAAAAAATATTGGCTTCCTGTCTGGCAGGAAGGGTCTAGCCGAAAATCTGTTTGAAGAACTGGGAGTTGCAGCCTCTCGTCAGGGTACCGTTTCCGTTGAAGAAATGGAACGCCTTGCCGACGATTTCCTGATCGGAAAAGCCAATGTTTACGGTAGTGTCTCTTTCTACGATTTCCTGAAACCCGAAAACAAGGGTAAAAAAGCGTATGTATGTAACGGCACCGCCTGCATGACAGCTCGTACGCAGGACCGCGTGCGGGAGGGGCTGGAAGCCCATTTCAAACCCGAAGAAATTGGCGAAATGTGCTGTCTGGGGCGTTGCCACGAAAACAGCGCTTTTCATATCGAAGGACATAACTACTCCGGAGACGCCATCAGCAGACTCGATGAAATAAAAGCCGGGAAACCGCTTTGGGAAGATACTTACACGATGACATCGAAGGGCGCGCCTCTGCTCACCGCTCCTTTCCCCGGTATGGAGTCGTATTACCAGACGCTGAAAAAGGCGCTGGGTGTTACTCCGGACGACTTGCTCGCAGAGATCAAATCGTCGGGCCTGCGCGGGCGCGGAGGGGCCGGTTTCCCTGCCGGACTAAAACTGGAATCATGCAAAAACACCCCGGGACAACAGAAATTCATCGTTTGTAATGCCGATGAAGGCGATCCGGGTGCCTACTCCGACCGGTATATCATGGAACAGCGTCCGCACAGTCTGCTGCTCGGTATGATGCTGGCAGGCTACATCACAGGGGCCAGTGCCGGCATTCTGTACATACGTGGTGAATACCCCGAATCCATATCCGTGATGTCGGAGGCCATAGATGCCATCCATCAGGCCGGGTTACTCGGCGACAATATTCTTGGATCGGGCTTCTCGTTCCGGTTCAAAGTGATAAAGGCTCAGGGTGCCTACATCTGCGGGGAGGAAACTGCACTGCTGAACTCTATTGAAGGTCAGCGTCCCGAGGTACGTACCCGGCCACCCTATCCTACCCAGCAGGGACTTTTTAACCTGCCTACGGTGGTTAATAATGTGGAAACACTGGCCAATCTGCCCGCTATCATTGCCAACGGCGGACAGGCATTCGCCACCCGCGGTCGCGGCCGCTCCACCGGCACCAAATTGCTCTGTCTCGATGGCTATTTCAACAATCCAGGACTCTATGAAGTAGAAATGGGCACACCGCTCCGGACAGTCATTGATGAGCTTGGTGGAGGTTTTCGCACGCCGGTTAAAGCCATGCATATCGGCGGACCACTCGGCGGACTCGTACCGGTGAGCAAAATTGACGATCTCACCATTGATTTCGAGTCTTTTGCCCAAAACGGCTTCCTGCTTGGTCACGGATCTTTCGTGTGTATCCCGCAGGACTTCCCCATGATTCAGTATCTGGAACACTTGTTTGAATTTACGGCACACGAAAGCTGCGGGAAGTGCTTCCCCTGCCGGCTCGGCTCTACCCGGGGCAAGGAACTGCTCGCACGCGCACGCAATACCGATTATAAAATCAGCAGAACGCTGTTCGATGACCTGGTAGAAACCATGGAAACAGGTTCGCTTTGCGCCCTCGGCGGCGGCTTGCCACTGCCAGTGAAAAACGCGCTCAAGTATTTCCCCGGAGAACTGGAAGCTTTCTTTTCCAACGAAGATTAAACCTGACCAAACTCTAACCTCTGCAACACTATGGGTACCGGACTATCAGCCTATATCAACAACAAACCTTACGATATAAGGGAAGGTGAAACAATTCTGGCATTCCTGAAGCGCCACCTCGGTAAAAACTCTGTGCCAACGCTCTGCGATGCTCCCAACCTGGAGCCGTACGGTGCCTGTCGCGTATGCAGTGTGGATGTGGCACTCTCTCCCGATGGCCCGGCCAAAGCCATGGCATCGTGCCACACTCCCATGATGCCCGATTACCATATTTTCCCGGACTCGCCGCGAATACAGAAACTCAGAAAAAATATCATTGAGCTGGTGCTCACCGATCACCCGCTCGATTGCCTCACCTGCGAGGTGAACAATAACTGCGAGCTGCAGACCGTGGCAGCCCAGGTCGGTATCAGGAAGGTACGGTATCCGGAAGGAAAGAATCACCTCGACCGACAGAAAGATCTCAGTCACCCGTACATGACCTCCGATCTCAGCAAGTGTATCAACTGCTCGCGCTGCGTACGCGCATGCGACGAGGTACAGGGCCAGTTCGTACTCACAATGGCCGGCCGCGGGTTCGACAGTCATATCGCCAAGGGAATAAACCAGTCGTTCTTCGAGTCGGATTGCGTGAGCTGCGGCGCCTGTGCCCAGGCATGTCCCACATCCGCTATCTCCGATATCTTCGAGTCAAAATCAATTGCCGTTGACAAAAAGGTGCGTACGGTGTGTACCTACTGCGGCGTAGGTTGTAACCTGGAAGTAGCCGTGGACGCCGGAAAGGTAAAGTCTATCCAGGCTCCTTATGAAGCTGCCGTAAATCAGGGACATACCTGCCTGAAAGGACGTTTCGCCTTTTCATTCTACGACCACCCCGACCGCCTGCGCACACCGCTGATTCGCAGAAACGGGGAACTGACACCCGCCACGTGGGAGGAAGCGTACGATTATATTGCCGAAAAACTGACCTCCATC